>CAZOON010000037.1:0-9530 GCA_964581445.1 uncultured Halanaerobiales bacterium
GGATTCAGGTAATGTAATATCTTCTTCATTATCTTTTAAAATATTGTAAGTTTTACCTTCTAAATAATCTTTTATTATCACTACCCTGCTATTATTAATCTCCATCAATCTATCTTCTCTTAGTCTATCAAGGGTAGTGGCAATTATCTCCTGACCCTCTTTTCCTTCCAGGCGAATCGATTCAAGGTCCTCTAAGTAATAAGCAAACTCTTCTCTTAACTCCATTAAACGTCTATATACTGTTTTTCCCTGCTCACGCCTATGTAAAAGCATAGCTGCAAAAAGGCCAGAGGCAATAGTTGCATCCTTATCCCGGGCATATGTCCCGGCCAGATAACCATAACTTTCTTCAAAGCCAAAGATAAATTTTCTGTCTCCTTTTTCCTCAAAATCTTTTATCTTTTCACCAATAAATTTAAAACCTGTTAAAACGTTCTGTAATTCTACTCCATATTTTTCTGCCAGTTTTTTCGCCATTTCTGTGCTGACAATTGTCTTTATAATCACTGCATTTTTAGGTATCTCTATATTTTCTAAAATATAGTCTGCAAGTAAAATACCTATTTCATTCCCATTTAATCTTATATATTCTCCACTATCATCTTTAATAATCACACCCATGCGATCACAATCGGGATCAGTGGCCATAATTAAATCAGCATCATAATCTTTTGTTACTTCAAGGGCCAGTTTATAGGCCTCAGCCTCTCCCGGATTTGGTTTAGAAATTGTCGGAAAATCCGGGTCTGCTTTTTCCTGCTCTTCTACCACCTTCACATCACTAAAACCAAGTTCTTTTAATAATCTCCTTACAGGAATATTACCTGTTCCATGTAAAGGGGTATAAAGAATTTTAACTTCACTTCCCTTTTTTGCAATTAAATCTTTATCAGGAATTATCTTAAGCATCTCTTCCATATACCTGTCATCTATATTTTTCGCAATAGTAACTAATAGCTCTTTATCACAGGCCTCATCTTCATCAACAATCTTTACCAGAGACTGATCATCTATCTCCTCTATTTCAGCAATAATCTCCCGGGCCCGTTCAGGTACAACCTGCCCTCCATCTTCCCAGTAAACCTTATATCCATTATATTCAGGCGGGTTATGGCTGGCAGTAATTACTATACCACCTATTGTACCCAATTCCCTTACTGCAAAAGAAAGCTCCGGGGTAGGTCTAAGTGAATCAAAAAGATAGGTTTTAATATTATTTCCGCAGAGTACTAAGGCTGCTTCGCTGGCAAACTCTCGAGATTTATGTCTGGAATCATAGGCAATTACAATCCCTTTTTCCCGGCCATCATCACTATAATTAATAATATAATTTGCCAGGCCCTGTGTAGACTTTCTTATCATGTACTTATTTATTCTATTGGTACCTGCACCAATCTTACCTCTCATACCACCTGTGCCAAAATCCAGATCTTTATAAAATCTGTCTTCTATTTCTTCTTCATTATTGGCAATTTCTTCAAGCTCACTCCTGGTCTCTTCATCAAAAGAATCACTTATCAGCCAGTCATGATATCTTGTCTTATAATTCAAAAAATATCATCCCTTCCCATAAAAATTCTGTTTTAATTAAAGGATAATAAATCTATAGCTTTAATTATAACATATATAAATACAAATATGAAATCAACTTATTCGGTATAATTGCCAATCACATCTACTATCTTATTAAGCTCCGATTCATTTAATGCAGGATGTACTGGAATTGATATAACCTTTGAGGACATTTCTTCAGCTACCCGATATTCTTCTTTTTCATATCCCAGTTTCTTATATAATGGTTGTTTATTTACTGTAAGAGGATAATGTATCCCATAACCTATCCCATTATTTTTCAAATAGTCTGCAAAATCGTCCCTGTTTTTATTGATTTTTATAGTATACTGGTGAAACACATGCTTATACCCCTCCGGTACTACTGGTGTTTCCAGCCAGGAAATATCTTTTAAATTTTCTGTAAAAAATGCCGCATTTCTTTGTCTTTTTTGGTTAAAATCATTAAGTTTTTCTAATTGGCTTAAACCTATAGCTGCGGCAATATTTGTCATCCTGTAATTATAACCAAGCACTTCATGATTATATCTTTCCTGTGAACCATGATTAATTAATAATTTGGCCTTTTTATAAATTTTTTCATTATCAGTAAGGACCATTCCACCTTCACCTGTGGTGATATTTTTTGTGGGATAAAAGCTAAAAGTACTCACATCACCAAAAGTACCTGCCTTTTTGCCCCTGTATTCAGCCCCATGGGCCTGAGCACAATCTTCAATCAATATTAAATCATATTCATCAACAATTTTCATTATCTCATCCATATTACAGCTAAGTCCATAAAGATGAACAATGAGCAGGGCCTTAATATCAAGCTCCTCTTTTAGCTTTTTCCTTATTGCATCTGGAGAAATGTTAAAAGTATCTGCTTCAATATCAGTAAAAACCGGCTCAGCCCCACTATAAAGAATGGCATTACTACTGGCTATAAAGGTAAAAGGAGTAGTAAGCACCTTATCGCCTTTCTTTATTCCTGCTGCTTTTAAGGCAACATCAAGGGCAGTTGTACCACTGGAACAGGCAATACCATATCTACTATTAATATATTTTGCAAATTGAGCCTCAAATTTATTTACATATTCTCCCGCAGCTATCATACCACTATCCAGTACATCTATTACAGCCTGTTTTTCATTTTCTTCTATTAAAGGTCTTGCTATAGGTATCATCATTTTTTCACCCTTTATTATTTACTTGATAGATATTGTGTCATTTTATTGTCTTCATTATAAACCTGTTTTTGAATTAACTTTGTTAGTTTTAATGCTTCAAGACCATCATATCCACTGATTAGAGGTTTAGTATCATTTTCTATACAGCTTAAAAAATGAGCCAGTTGTGCTTTTAAAGGCTCTTCTTCATTATTAAAAACCTCTTCAAACTCATTTTCCTGCTGGTAATCAAGGCTATCTGGCATCAAACCCCCTCTGTGGGTAACTACAATTTTCCTCTGTATATAATCTAATTCAATATATGAAGAATGAGTAGTTATAGATAACCTTCTTACCTTCTTATGGGTTGTCCTGCTGGCAGTCAGAGTAGCAATAACACCATTTTCCATCTCAATATTGGCAACAGCATAATCCATATGATTATCTGATTTTACCTGTCTGGCAAAGGCATTAATATTATTAATAGTAGAAGGCACAATTGAATTGACAACATCTATATCATGTATCATTAAATCCTGTATTACATCTGTATCATTAATTCTGGGGTCATAGGGCCCCATTCTCTGTACATCAAGGGCAATAATCTCTTTATCCTTCAATATTCCAGGCAGAGCCTGAATGGCCGGGTTAAATCTCTCAATATGACCTACCTGTATAATTAAATTTCTTTTTTTAGCCACCTTTAATAAATGTTGCGCTTCTTCAATTGTGGCCGTAATAGGCTTTTCTAATAAAATATGAAGGTCTTTTTTTAAAGCCTCAAGGGCTATAACATAATGAGTACTCGTTGGTGTAGCAATATTAACTGCATCTACTTCCTCCATCAAGTCATCCAGAGATTTAAAAGATTTCACCCCATAACTTTTAGCAATCTCCTCACTTCGAGCCTGCTCTATATCATATATTCCGACAAAATTACAAACATGTTTTAAAGCTGCATAAGACCTCACATGATTCTTGCCCATACTCCCTACACCAATGACCCCAACCTTAATCTTTTCCATAAGTTCCGCCTCCTTAACGGCATATACCTCTTGTACTACTCTTAATAAATCTAATTATATATTCAATATCATCGCCTGTCTCCAGCTCTTTATCCATTCTATCAATTGCCTGACTTATATTTAAATCATTATTATATAAAATATTATAGGCCTTCTCTATTTCATCCCTGAATTCCACAGAAATACCATGTCTGCGCATACCTACATGATTTAACCCATGTATGCTTACCGGATATCCACCGACCTTTAAAAAAGGAGGAATGTCTTTAGTAACCTTGGTATGGTCCTCTACCATCGTCATCTTACCAATGCGAACAAACTGATGAACACCAACCAGGCCTGATAAATACACACAATTTTCAATTGTAACATGGCCTGCCAGGTTAACAGAATTAGCCATTATAATATCATTACCTAAAGTACAATCATGAGCAACATGGGAATAAGCCATAAAAAGATTATTATTACCTATCCTTGTTTCATTATTTTCATCAGGTGTAGCCCGATGCATGGTAACATACTCTCTAATAACATTATTATCACCTATAATTAAAAAGGTCTTTTCCCCCTCATATCCACTGTATTGCGGGGGCAATCCCAGAGAAGCACCGGTTAAAACCTCATTATTTTTTCCAATCGTAGTCCAACCATCTATCTGAACATGGGCCCCAATAATTGTCCCATCTCCAATCTTAACATTTTTACCAATAATACTATATGGACCTATTTCAACATTTCTCCCCAGCTCTACACCAGGCTCTACTATAGCCGTTCCATGTATTTTGCAATTATTTCTATATACTGTCAAGGATAGTTCTCCTTCCATAATTTAAAATCCCCAATCAATAATATTCGAGATAGCTAAAAAAAATCCTTCTTTCAGGTATCAGTAATTTTTTTCCAATATTGACTATAATTTATATTTAAAGGAAAGCCCCATGATTTTAGCATGTTTATTGCTACTATTAACAGGATTTAAAAAAATCTGCTCCTCAAATTTAAAAGAGCTTTCTATTTCCAGATTACTACTAATATCATATTGCCAGCTAAGTACAATCTTTTGATTATTGTAATCTTTATCTCCTGATATTTCATAAAAATATCGCTGTTTTTGTAAATCAAGTTTATATCTTTGCCTATCATTAAAATCATAAACAAGCTGATAGGCCAGTTTACCTGCCTTATAATTTTTTTCCAGGGCATAGAAATAATCTTTATCCTTTAAATTTAAACTCCATTTATTTTTTAATTTTTCACTAATATTTTTGCTATACAAAGCCCAGAGAGAAAAACTCTGGTTTGTATATGAAAGCTGTTTATCATATTCCTTTTTATAATATTGGGTCTTTATATAATAATATATATCTCTGTTTAGCTTTTTCTTATATTTTATCCAGTAACGATCAAAAAAATATCGATCAATTATTTCATCCAGGTCATCATATAGCCGTTCTCCTGTTTCAAATTTACCTGTAATCTCCACATCATAAGCCAAAACCTCTGTAAACATTGTAAATAATAATATAATAAGCAAGAAAAATATTTTTCTATACATCTTTTCTCTCCTTTTTTTCTATATATTTCTTGCTTATCATTAAATTACCTTTTTAAATATTTAAAAATCTATATCAAATTCCAGTGAGCTATCTTCAAAGCCATAGCCAAAACTCAAACTATAACAATCATATTTCCTCTTTATCTTTAAATCTAATTCTTCCCATTCTTTTTCATTAATCTTATATATCCCTTCAGTTGATAATATCCAGGCAGACTCCGGGGCAGGAGTCTTGACTTCAATACTTAGTTTAGATTTTATAATAAAGTCTTCATCCACTTTATCTTCTGGATAAACAGCAAAACCACTACTAAAATATTTATCCAGGGAAAGATTGCTCTCAATATTGATTTTTTTATTAACTGCTCTTTTATATTTACTCCCTGCACCCAGTTTCAAAATAGCATAATAATCTCGTACAGGCTCAGTATAAATCATATAATCAAGTGAGCCCTGGAAATTATAGTTTAAATTACCCTTTTCAAAGATGGGTGTTGAAAATTTATCTGTCATTTTAGCCCTGCTATAGAAAACATCATTATCTTCAATCCTGGCTAAAGATAAAAGTAAATTTTTATTCACCTTTAATTCTAATTCAGGAATATAATCTACATCATACCCCTCTTTATAATTAAGCTTCAAATGTGAGGGATTATCTTTATAAGTAAAAATATAATTTTGTCTGTCAAGCAACTCGTTTAAATAATCATGGTATATAGAAAAACTAAAATTATCTTTTCTATATCTAAAATTAAGCTCTTCTTCCCGTAATTTTTCTAAAAAATTATATGATAAAATAGTTTTAAAATAATAATTTTTCCAATTGTAAATCAAGGCTGAGGATATCTTCTCTTTCTCCTCTAATATCTCATCATAACTGCGTTGTATTAATATCCCGTTTTCTAAAGATAATCTTTTATTTAATTGATAATAAAGCCTGGTACTTAATTCCTGCTCCTCTATTTCATCCTCCTGTAAATAATTATAATATGATTTCAAAAACATTTCATCATTAATATTATATATATTATCAAGATTAAATTCCCTGTCTCCATACTGAGAGCCAGAAAATAAGAGTTTACCTGAAGAATTATTTCCAAATTCATAGGGATAGATTAATTCCAGATTTATACCATCTGCTGTGCTATACCCAATTTTTGGTATAGGTATCTGGCTTTCCAATATCCTCCTCCCCATCTCATCTGTTTTGTATTTAAAGACATATCCAGGGAAGGTTATTAACCTGATATTAGCCCAGTAAAATTGAAGATTATGAGCAATAATCCTATCATCAGGAATTATGGTTATCTCTTTTGCCTTTAAGTGATAATGCGGCTCAGGCATAATACAGGGAGTAAAACTGGCCCCTTTGATTACAAGTCTTTCACTTTCATCATTAATAATCTTTACACTATCTCCCTGAAAATTTAATTCTTCAAATTCAGTCTCTGCCTGATATATTACACCCTCCAGCTTTTTGTAATTATAAATGATTTCATTCCCCACTATTTCTCTCTCCGGAGTAATTAAAAGTAATTTATTACCCTTAGCCCTAATCATATTTGTACTGGTATCTACCGTCAATTCATCTGCCTTGAGCTCTAATTCTGAAGAAATAAATTTGACATTAGTACTGGCCCTTACTATACCTTCCTGATAATCAAATAAAATATCATCAGCACTCAGGGTATAGTATTCTGTATCAATCAGCTCTGACTTTGCCATAACAATTTGCCCTGGAGAAATAAAATATAATATTATGATAATAA
Source organism: uncultured Halanaerobiales bacterium (assembly GCA_964581445.1). Classification (GTDB taxonomy): domain Bacteria; phylum Bacillota; class Halanaerobiia; order Halanaerobiales; family CAZOON01; genus CAZOON01. The sequence continues at coordinate 7,073 of CAZOON010000037.1, forward strand.
ATATTAGAAGTTTAAAAATATATTTCAAATTTAATCACCTGCTCTATTAATAAATATATTCTTAATTTGTAATTTGTTTCCTGCATGCAAAGACTGGAAAAAGAAAAACCTGCCCTATTTTATGGACAGGCAATTTAATATCAAAATCTTAACAAAAACTCTAATTTAAAACTAGACTATACACTTCATAACTGTTCTCTGTTTGCACAAAAAGTTCAGTCCCTGCTGGAACCTCTTCTTCATCACCCTGTACAAAAAAACCGGCAATAAGCCCAACTGGCCCCAGAATAATTGAACCCAACACACTGGCACCAATAGCAAGTTCCTTTGATCTGTTTTCATTTTGAGACTTTTCATCTATCTTTACTGCTATTTTACTACCATCTATAGCTATAATATCAGAAAAACTCAATTTGACATCCCCATCTTTTCCCATCTTACCAGCAGCATCAATACTACTTATCCTCAGGTATCCTCTGGTATTTGCTGGAATAATCATATTCCCCTCAACAATTATATCATTAACAATACTAAAAGAAACCTTATCCCCAACATGAGAATCAAGTGAGCTTATTTTATCAAGCAATTTTATTTTCATAAGTGTATCTGCAGGCAGGACAATTTTTTCTACCGGAATCTTGCCTTCAGGAAGGCTTAGCTCCAATAATCTCTTAATCCTATCTACCATGGCTCCACTTTGAACCTGCCCAAAAACCATCTCTTCTATCCTATCCAGCCTTTCATGTATCTGGCCATTACTAATATTATTTGTCAATGCCCATTCCAGGGTATTGATCATAAAAACTAAAGAAGGTTTATCCCCTGTGGGTAATACATAATTAACAATACGTTCTGACCTTTCAATCAAACTCCCTGTCATTTTTTTATCATAAATTGTTTTCTCTAAATTAGCAATACGATTAATAATGGCATCTTCCTGAACACTGCCATAAATAATTTCTTCTGCTTCTGCCAGTTTATTAAGTGGTATGACCTTGGCAGCAACTGGATTATATGTAAAAAACACCATTAAAGTTATTATTAAAAATACTGTAATTGTTTTTCTGGGCATGCTCTATTATTTCCCCTTTCAAAATTTTATTTGAAAACTGGCCTTAATATTTGATTCTTTATTTTCCTTATTTTCTTCTGTTAACTCTGTTTCCTGATTATCAATTAACTGATAACCTACAAAAACTGATGAAAGTTCATTTAAACTCAGGTCAAGACCCAGGTCAAGTATAGACTCTTCTATCAATTCATTCTCCAGTTTTTCCGGGTCAAACAATATATAGGAAGCACTAAGTGTTGTCTGGTCTTTAAAGTCTACTTCCAGGCCTGTTGTTGTTTGCCGACCATCATCTGCCCGGTCAACCTGGTATTTAGCCCTCAATTTAGCCTTATCTATAATATATTCCACCCCCAGGATGGTAGAAATATCAGTAAGATTTTCAAATACCTTATTATTTATGTAATCAGCAGAAAAAGTTAATTTATCACCTGTCTTATAGGAGATACCTATACTGCTACTTTGACTCTGATCTTTATTAAATACCAATTCCTGGTCTGAAATATTTATATTATTATTTGAATCTTCCCCTTCATCTGTATCATCAAACCCGGAGAGGTCAATTTCTTCAATATCCCAGCTTTTAATATTTTGCAGACCATAACCCCCTCTAATTAGGGTCCTCTGGTCCATCTGATAGACAAAGTTAATATTTGTTGTAAGCTCATTTTTTAATTCTTCCTGCATCATATCATAATCTGCATCTACTGATACATTGGGCAGGGGCTCAAATTCTATGGAATCAGGCTCCTCGTCTTCCTTCACCTTTAAATTAATACTTTCCAGTTCATTTTCACTTTGAGGAAGAGAGAGATTAAATAGATCTTCAGAACTGTAGAGATCAGCAATATCATATAATTTTTTTCTGGCATCATTGGAAAATGCTTTAATTTCATCCGGTAATTTCAATCTATAATCTGCCAGGTCAAGCAAAAAATATGAAGAAAAATCATCAGCCCAGCTGAGTGTATCAATATTGGCATAGGCAGGCTCTATTACCAGAAAAATAAATAGAGATATTAATATTAGAGCTCCAATTTTATGATACATCATCTTCCCCTCCTTCTTTATATATATTCAATACTAATTGTATAAGTCCTCTCATAAAATAATAAATAATTTTAGCAATTTATCTTTATTTACTTTATTATATCAAAAAAAAATTATAAATTCCATAGTCCATAAGTAAAAAACCCCGGAGATAAATCTCCGGGGTTAGACATTCAAGTAAAGTTTATTTAGAATGCAACACTCATACCTGCAGTAGCTTCTTTTGTAGTCCAGTCATCAGTCTCGATATCTGAATCAAATTTCAGGTAATTGTATCCAGCATTAGCAGTAATATCTTCACTGACAGCATATTCTACGCCAGCATTAAGAACAGTTTTT
>CAZOON010000038.1:0-9419 GCA_964581445.1 uncultured Halanaerobiales bacterium
CCATTGTTTATGGGAGAAATCTTGATTCTCAGGCTTTAATTGTTAATCCTATAGATCTCAAGGGTAAACTTAATAGTAATGCAATTATTGATTTACAGTTTGATGATGATACTGAGCAAACTGCTATTATTAAAGATTACCAGAAAGATGTTATTAAAGGCACATTAAAACATGTTGATTTTCAGTATATATCTATGGATGAAACAATAACTGTTACAGTTAGTATTAAACTTGTTGGCAGTGCTCCTGGTGTACAGGAGGGTGGCGTGTTACAGCAACTAATACGTGAAGTTGAAATTGAAGCTTTACCAAAAGATATTCCTGATGGATTAGAGCTTGATATTAGCGAACTGGATATGAATGATTCATTACAGGTAAGTGATTTAGAAACAAAAGAAAATTTTGAGATTACTCATTCTTTAGATGATGTTATTGTAACTATAGTTGCACCCAGTGAAGAAATTGAAGAAGAGACTGAAGAAGAACTTGAAACTGAATTTATTGAGCCAGAACTTATCGGAGAGGAAGAAGAAGCCGAAGAGGGAGAAGTTGAAGAGGAAAATCCAGAGGAAAATGAATAATCCATACGGATTAAGTTTTATATAACCTGGAGGGATAAGATTGTATTTAATTGTAGGTCTGGGTAATCCAGGTAAAAAATATGAGAAGACCAGACATAACATTGGTTTTCTTATAGTATCCCTTCTGGCAAAAAAATATAATATTACTAATATAAACAATGAATTTGATGCTCTTACAGGTAGAGGTGAAGTTGCAGGTGATGGAATTTTATTAGTGCAACCTTTAACCTATATGAACAGGAGTGGAATTGCAGTTAAAAAAATTGTTAATAATTATAAGATAAGTCTGGATAAATTACTTATAATTTATGATGATATGGATATCCCTGTTGGAAATATAAGGTTAAAAAATAATGGTAGTAGTGGTGGTCATAATGGTATGAACTCTATTATTACTAAACTAGGTGTTGCCGAATTTCCCAGATTAAGAATTGGTATCGGACACCCCCCTGAAGAGATAGAATTTACAGATTATGTATTAGGATTTTTTGCCGGAGAGGATAAAAAATTAATTGCGGATGCTGCTAATAAAGCAGTTTCTGCTGTGGATCTTTTTTTGAAAGATTCATTAAGTCAAGCTATGAATAAATATAATTAGGCCCGTGCTTATTAAGTAGGGGCCATTTTGGCATTGGAATTTTAAATTTTTTTCTTATAGGGAGTTAAACTATTATGGAAATTAGTAATTTGCTGGGGCAGACAGAAAAATTTAATAAAATTATAAATAATCTAAATAATGATAATGATATTATGATAAAAGGTTTAAATAATTCTAGATTATCTTTTTTCACGGGTAATTTATATAGTGAGATATCCAGTAATATTCTTTTTATTACATATGATCTTTCAAGAATAGAAACAATTTATGAAGATCTTCTTAGATTGCTGCCAGAAGATAGAATAAATGTATTTACAGAATTAGAGATTTTACCACATGAACAATTATTGCCTGAAATGACAATTACCAAAAATAGAATTAAAGCATTGTATAATTTGTTATTTAATAAGAAAGAGCAAATTTTTATAACGACAGCTACGGCTTTAATGAGAAAATTGATGCCAGCGAAGTTGTTTTCCAAGTATTCACTTCAGATTAAGCAGGGTGAGTTTATAGATATTAAAAGTATTACTGAGAATTTAAATTTAATGGGGTATGAAAGAGTAGCGATGATAGAAGGTCCAGAACAATATAGTGTCAGGGGAGGTATAATTGATATATTCCCTATTATTTCCAATAAACCCTATAGAATTGAATTTTTTGGTGACGAGGTGGATTCTATTAGAGCATTTGAATTAAATACTCAACGTTCTATAAAAGAGCTTAACTCAGTTCATATATCACCTGCCTCAGAAATATTACTTATTCCCGATAAAATAAAAAAAATACTTCCTTTAATAAAAAATGATTATGAAAGAGCAATAATAAGATTGAAAAAGATAAATAAAGGAGAAGAAGCTGCATATCTTGAAGAAAAAAGTAATGAGATATTGGAAAAATTAAGTGAAATAAATAGATTTCCAGGTTATGAACAACTATTACCATATTTTTATGACAAATTGGATACAGTATTTGATTATTTAAATAATAATACTATGATTATAGTTGATAGAGAAGATATAATGTGGAAACGCATAATACATTTTTCCAGAGAAATTAATGAAACGCAGGCCAGTTTATTGGAGCAGGGCAGTATAATACCTTCCTATGCATAAACATTTCTTAGTCCTGAAGATTTTTCCTATATTTTTAATAAATTTTCTTCACTTATTTGTACAGAAAATCCAGAAATACATTTGAGCAAAGATTATCAAATTGTTAATTTTAATACTAAAAGTATGGAGCCATATCATAGTCAATTAACTTTATTAAAAGAACGTTTACAAAAATTAATTAATAATAGATATAAAATAATAATAACTTTAAATACAGAAAGTAAGGCTAAAAAAATAACGAGTTTTCTTCAGGATGAAGGTTTAAATGCAATATTTACAAAAAAAGAAATAAAAAATATAGATATAAATGTCATGGCAGATAGTTTTTCTGAGGGTTTTATTTTTGAAGATATAAATTTAGCAGTATTTACTGAAAAAGAGGTAATTGGTAAACCTCAAAGAAAAAAAAGACAGATAAGTGAATTAGAAGAAGGAGTAAAAATTTCATCTATTAATGAACTTTCTGTGGGAGATTATGTGGTACATGAAAACCATGGTATTGGTAAATACCTTGGTGTTAAAACCTTAAATGTTAGAGGGCAGCACATGGATTATCTGCTTATTAAATATGCCGGGGAAGATAAATTATATGTTCCAACTGATCAGGTTAATTTAGTCCAAAAATATATAGGAGCTGATCAGACTAGACCAAAATTATATAAACTTGGTGGAAGTGAATGGAAAAAAGTAAAGCAAAAGGTACAAAATTCTGTAAAGGAAATGGCTATTGGTCTTCTTGAATTATATGCAGAAAGAGAAACGGTGAAAGGCTACTCTTTTTCTCCTGATACAGTTTGGCAGAAAGAATTTGAAGAAGATTTTCCCTATGAAGAAACACCTGATCAGGCGAAGTCAATTGAGGATGTAAAACAGGATATGGAGAATTCTACACCAATGGATCGTTTGTTATGTGGTGACGTCGGTTATGGGAAAACTGAAGTAGCTATCAGGGCTGCATTTAAAGCTGCTGTTGATGGTAAACAGACTGCTGTATTGGTACCAACTACCATACTTGCTCAACAGCATTTTAACACCTTTTCTGAAAGGATAAATAAATATCCAATAATTGTTGAAATGATAAGTAGATTTAAGACTCAGGCTGAGCAGAAAAAAATATTGAAGAAAGTATCCAGAGGAGATATAGATATAATTATTGGGACCCATCGCCTATTATCAAAGGATGTAAATTTTGATGACCTTGGATTACTTATCGTAGATGAGGAGCAGAGATTTGGAGTTACACATAAAGAGCGGATTAAAAATCTTAAATTAAATGTAGATGTACTTACTTTAACAGCTACTCCAATACCAAGGACTTTGCACATGGCATTGGTAGGTGTTAGGGATATGAGTGTAATTGAAACACCTCCAGAAAACAGATATCCAATTAGAACTTTTATCAGAGAATTTAATAAAGAATTAATAAAAGATACGATAAGTAGGGAAATTGGGAGAGATGGTCAGGTTTATTTTGTTCATAATAGAGTTGAAGATATTGACAAAAGGGCAGATATGATTAAAAAGCTTATACCTGAAGCCAGGGTGGCAATTGCACATGGGCAAATGAATGAAAATAGGCTGGAAAAGTTAATGCTTGATTTTTATAATAAAAATTATGATGTATTGGTATGTACAACAATTATTGAGACTGGACTGGATATACCTAATGTTAATACAATTATCATTAATAAATCTGAACAAATGGGCCTGGCTCAATTATATCAATTGCGTGGTCGTGTTGGAAGATCGAATAGAGTGGCTTATGCCTATCTTTTCTATGAAAAAGACAGGATATTATAAGAAGTAGCAGATAAAAGATTAAGGGCCATAAAAGAATTTACTAATCTTGGCTCAGGATTTAAGATAGCTATGCGTGACCTTGAAATTAGAGGAGCTGGAAATTTGCTTGGACCTGAGCAACATGGACATATTGCCTCAATAGGTTTTACCCTGTATACTAAACTTTTGGAAGATGCTATTAAAGATTTGAAGGGTAATGAAAATAGAAAAGAAACTGAAGTTGAAATTGATTTAAGAAAAGATGCTTATATTCCTGATAATTATATTAAAAATTCAGGACAAAAAATTGAAATATATAAAAAGATAATGAAGCTTGAAAGTGAAGAGGGATTAAAAGAGATTAAAAAAGAATTAATAGACAGGTATGGTAAACTACCTATAAATGTTGATTATTTACTTGGTATAGGGGAGTTGAAAATATATGCGCGGAGTCTTAATATAGAGAAAATAGTAAAAGAGAATAAATTTGTTAATTGTTATTTTAAAGATACAAAAAGTATATCCGGGAATGTTGTTTTAAAAATTATTAATGAGAATTCCCGTAAAATAAAAGTTAGGTCAGGACAGAAACCGGTTTTAGGATTGAAGATAAGCAAAAAAACGAATGATATAGTATATTTAAGGAAAATATTTAAACGCCTTCTTGAGTTAATTAATACCAGTAATTAACTAAAATGATATAATTAGGTCTAGTATAAAATTGCTTTAACGTGGCAAAATATTTATTGAGCCCCTTCCTTATATTTTCTTAATTAACTTATATTCCCATGGACTGGGGTTTGTTTTACCAATTATCTCAAGGGAGGTAAAAGTAATTGAAGGCTACAGGTATAGTAAGACGTATTGATGATTTAGGAAGGGTTGTTATCCCCAAAGAAATTAGAAGGACAATGAGGATTAGAGAAGGAGAGCCGCTTGAAATTTTTGTAGATAGAGAAGGAGAAGTTATACTTAAAAAATATTCACCTATAGGAGAGTTAAGTAATTTTGCTCAGGAATATGCAGATGCTCTGGCAGAGGAAACAGGCCATGCTGTATTTATTATGGATAGAGATATTATTATTGCAGTGTCAGGAATAATACGTAAATTTTTTCTGGAAAAAAGAATAAGTAAAGATGCTGAAAAGTCTATGGATGATAGGAGATCTATAGTATTAAAAGATGTAAATGCTAATGCTTTTTGCCAGGATTGTCCGGAAAAAATTGAAGATTATTCTCTATCCTCCTGTGTACTGTCTCCAATTATTGTTGAAGGTGATCCTATTGGTGTAGTAGTTATAAGTAATAAGGAAAAAGACAGAGAAATTGGAGATCTGGAATTAAAATTGTCAAATACAGCTGCTCTATTTTTGGCTAAACAAATGGAACAATAATTTTATTTCCCTCCATTTATTTGGAGGGAAATAAAAAAGATGGTAATTATAACTTATAATAGGAATTTAATACAGGATAGGTGTAATTATATGAGTAATAAAGGGAAAAACTTCATAAAAGGTACAGTTATCTTAAGTGCAGCTGGTTTAATATCAAAACTTATGGGCTTTGTTTACCGTGTAGTTTTAACCAGAATAATTGGTGCAGAGGGCATTGCACTTTATCAATTAGTATATCCGATATATACGACGTTACTAGTGATATCAAGGTCGGGCATTCCAGTTTCTCTAGCTAAACTTATTGCAGATAGGTTTGCCAAAAACAAAATTAAATCTGCTTATAATATTTTTCGTACAGGTAGGTATTTGAGTATATTTGTAGGTTTTGCTTTTTCTCTACTCATGTTTGCTCTGGCAAGGCCTCTGGTTAATTTTTTGCAATGGGATGAAAGGTCCTTATATGCTGTTTTAGCAATATCACCAGCGATATTTATAGTCTCTATTATGGCAACCTATAGGGGCTTTTTTCAGGGATTGCATAATATGTTTCCAACAGCATTGTCTCAAGTTTTGGAACAATTAATTAGAATGATTACTATGATAAGTCTTGTATATTTTTTAATGCCCTTTGGTCTTGAATATGCAGCAGCTGGGGCAACTTTTGGTGCGGTTACTGGTTCTATTGCTGGACTTTTATTATTGATTTTTATATACTATAAGAAACAAAATAAGATCTGGTCAGGAATTAAAATAGATAATGTAGAGTATTTAGATTTTATAAATAATACTAAGGAGATTATATTACTAGGTTTGCCTATTACAATTGGGGCCCTGGTTCAGCCTTTAATGAATCTTGTAGATGCTGCGATTGTCCCTCAGAGATTGCTTAGTGCAGGGTTTTCCTCTAATCAGGTATTAGATTTATTTGGTCAATTATCCGGGGTGGCTATGGTATTAGTTAATTTTCCAACAATAATTACTGTTTCGCTGGCTGCAAGTCTTGTACCATCGATTTCAGAGGCGTTTGCTTTAAAAAGAGCAGATCTAATAGCTAGAAGAACAAGGAAGGCTCTTAAATTAACTGTTTTGATCGGGTTTCCATCTTCTGTGGGCTTGTTTATTCTGGCACGGCCATTGACTTCAGTTATTTTTAATGTTCCTGCTGGTGCTGTCCCACTAAAGATTGTTTCCTGGGGCGTTATTTTTATTACAATACAGCAGACCTCTTCTGCTATTATACATGGTCTAGGAAAACCTAAAATACCAGCCCGTAATTTATTAATAGGAGCTGTTGTAAATGCCTTTATAAATTATACTCTTACAGGATTGCCTGAATATGGGATTAAGGGCGCAGCTCTGGGTACAGTTATAGGTTTTGCTGTCGCAGCATTATTAAATGTAATTTCATTGAAAAAATATACTTCTTTTAAAATAAATTATCTTACTCTTTTATTTAAACCCATATTATCTGTTTTGTTTATGGGATGGTGGACAAACTTTATATTTAATTACTTATTAAATTTTATTAATTTAGTTTCAATTAATATTTTTATTACGGTGTTCTCATCTGTAATTATATATTTACTTATTCTTTTGATTTTAAAAGAGATTAATTATGATGATATAATATTAATTCCTGGGATTGGTAAAAACATAGCCAATCTATTAAAAAGAATTGGTTTGGGAGATGAAAAAAATGAATAAGGAAGCTTTAAATAAAGAATTCAACAGATTAGTGGGGATAATGGAAAGATTAAGGGCGCCTGGTGGTTGTCCCTGGGATAGAAAACAGGATTATTATACTTTAAAACCATATATAATTGAAGAAGCATATGAGGTGGTCGAGGCACTTGAAAATAAAGATCTTCAATTATTGCAAGAGGAATTGGGTGATTTATTATTACAGGTTATATTTGAATCCCAAATTGCTCATGAAGAAGAGGATTTTGAACTTGTAGATGTTATTAAGGGTATTAGTGATAAATTAATAAGACGGCATCCTCATGTTTTTGGGGAGGAAGTTGTTGATAGCGTTGAACAGGTAAAAAAAACCTGGAAGGCTATTAAAGAAAGGGAAAAAACAGAAGAGGGCTTGCAAATAGGATCTATTTTAGATGATGTTTCCAGGGGACAACCCGCACTCAATCAATCCTATGAAATTCAAAGCAGGGCTGCTGAAGTAGGTTTTGATTGGGATAATGTCAAAGATGTAATTGAAAAAATTGAAGAAGAATTAGAAGAGGTTAAAATTGCTTTAAAACTTAATAATAAAAAAGAATTAGAATCTGAGATAGGAGATCTTTTTTTTGCTGTTGTAAATCTTTCTAGATTTTATGATATTAATCCTGAATTGGCTTTAATGAAAACAATAATTAAATTTAAAAATAGATTTAAATATATTGAAGAAAAAGTTGCAGAAAATAATAAAGATATGCTTGATTTATCATTGGAAGAATTAGATTTCTTCTGGGAAGAATACAAGAAAAAGAAGAGGGGGTAAATTATTATGAAAAAAATTACTATTTTAATATCATTAGCGTTAATTTTTCTTATTTCTTTTTCTCTTATATCTCTTGCTGAAGATTTTGATTTGGATGTAGATTCGACCATATTGATTGAAGCAGATACAGGACAGGTTTTATATGAGAAAAATTCTCAAGAAAAATTACCACCTGCAAGTATTACAAAAATAATGACTTTATTAATAGCCATGGAAAAAATTGAAAATGGAAAAATAGCCTTAGATGATGAAATTACAATAAGTCGTTATGCTGAGTCAATGGGTGGATCTCAAATATTTCTTTCAGCAAATACCAGAGTTAAGTTAGAGGATTTACTCAAGGCAATTTCTATTGCATCAGCTAATGATGCAAGTGTGGCAGTTGCTGAAGCAATTGCAGGCACATATAGTAATTTTGTAAATATGATGAATAAAAAAGCAAAGGAACTGGGTATGGAGAGCACACATTTTGTTAATAGTACTGGACTACCAGCAGAAAATGGGGAGCATTATTCAACTGCTGCTGATATTGCCAAAATGTCTAAAGAATTGGTGAAACATCCTTTAATTTTCAAATGGTCTACTATATGGGTGGATTATTTAAATTTACCAAATCGAAAAGCGATGTTAGTTAATACTAATAAATTAATTAATAAATATCCAGGTATGGACGGATTGAAAACTGGTCATACAAATGATGCTGGTTTTTGCCTTGCTTCAACAGCTCAAAAAGAAGATATGAGGTTAATTACAGTTGTTTTAAATGCTGATACAGAAAAAGAGAGAGAAGAGTTGACAATCAAGCTTTTGGATTATGGTTTTAATAATTTCAGCAAAATGCGTCTTGTAAACAAGGGTGAAAAAATACAATCTATAAAAGTGCCAGAGGCTAAAGAAACTATTACATCTGGTGTAATAGCAGATGAGCTTGATGTCGTTGTTAAAAGAGGCAGTGAAAATGCTTTGAAAACAGTAATAGAAATAAATCAGCCTATTAAACCCCCGGTTAAAAAGGGGGAAGTAATAGGCAGGAAGAAAATTATCTATGATGATAAAACAATAAATTATGTAAATATTCTTGCTGCAGAAGATATTGAAAAAGCTAATATTTTCATAAGGATTTGGAGGTCTTTTGTTAACTGGATTGGTTCATGGTTGAAAAAAATATAAGATAGTTAAAAATCATATTATGCAAATAATAATTAATTAATTAAAAATAATTTAGCTATAGGCAAAAGTTTTTGCTTATAGCTTTTTCATTTTTTACTTATAAAGTTTCTGGAAATATATATTAAAAGAATAAAATGATTTTTTTTTGAAAAACTATTGATAATAGATATTAATTTTTAGGAGGGATAATTTGAAAACAAATAAAAGATTTTTTATTATTATCTTGATTTTAATCTTCATAATAAGTGCTTGTGAAGATATGAGTAATGTGAAAGGTATAAG
>CAZOON010000039.1:0-9380 GCA_964581445.1 uncultured Halanaerobiales bacterium
GAAGAACATTAAAACTTCTATTTATATTTGCAATAATAGCTTTTTCATTGTTTTTATACTATAATTATGGAATTAATCTAGGTCTTGATTTGCAGGGCGGAGCACATATTGTTCTCCAGGCACAGCCTACAGATGACAGGGAAATAAATGATGAAGTTATGAGTGGAATAGTAAGTGTTATTGAGCGCAGGGTTAATCAGCTTGGTTTAAGTGAGCCTATTATTCAAAGGGAATCAAGTGATAGGATTATTGTTGAGTTACCAGCTGTTGATAGCCCTAATGAAGCAATAGATACTATTGGCAGAACAGCTGTTTTGACATTTAGAAATTCAAATAATGATATCTTATTAACTGGTGATTTTATTAAAGATGCAAGGGCTGATTATGATGAATATGGACGACCTGTGGTTTCATTTACCCTGACAAATGAGGGCTCAAATAAATTTGAAAATATTACCAGAGAATATATTGGCAGGAAAATAGGTATATATTTAGATGATGAATTACTTACTAATCCAACAGTTCAAACTGTAATTACCAAGGATAAGGCTAATATAACAGGTTATCAGAGTGTAGAAGCTGCTGAAAAGCATGCTGTTTTAATAAGAGAGGGTTCATTACCTGTTCCTGTAAAAGTTGTTGAGCGTCGCTCTGTAGGTCCTACTCTTGGAAAAATATCAATTAAAAAGAGCATTACAGCAGGTCTTATAGGTTTATTATTAGTTGGTATATATATGATGTTTTATTATCGTTTTCCTGGTGTTCTGGCAGCAGTTATACTTGCTATTTATGGACTTATTTTGATGGGGACTTTAGCTGGTCTTCAGGCGATTTTGACTTTGCCAGGTATAGCAGGTTTAATTCTGTCTATTGGTATGGCTGTGGATGCGAATATCATAATATTTGAACGGATTAAAGATGAGCGTAAAAGTGGTAAAACATTAAAAGCAGCCATTGATGCTGGATTTAAAAGGGCATATCGGACAATTGTAGATGCAAATGTTACAACCCTGATTACTGCCTTGATTCTGGCCTATTTTACAAGTGGTACAGTGAGAGGTTTTGCAGTTACACTGGGAATAGGTGTTTTAGTCAGTATGTTTACAGCATTTTTTGTTACAAAAAATATTATTGATTTATTTACAAATACAGCTCTATTAAATAGTGCTGCAGCTTTTGGTGTCAGGGAGGGTAGATAATCATGGATATACTGGGAAAAAGAAAAATATGGTACAGAATTTCCATTATAATACTTCTTATAGGTATCTTATTTCTTGCTGTTAGAGGATTGAATTTTGGTATTGATTTTCAGGGTGGTACACTTATAGAAGTAAAATTGGATAAAAGTGTAGGTAATGAAGATGTGAGAGATGTATTAAAAGAAATCAATGTTGCAGTAGATAGTAAAATTCAGCAAACAGAAGAGCAATCCATTGAAGGTGTTATTATCAGGGCCAAAGAATTGAACTCTGAGGAGATTTTAAAGATTGAAGAAGGTCTTAAAGCAAGTTATCCCTCTGCTGAAATGTTAAGAACTGAGATGGTTGGACCTGTTATTGGTGAAGAACTGCAAACAAAGGCACTATTGGCTTTGTTATTTGCTTCAATAGCTATTGTTATTTATATTAGCATAAGGTTTGAATTTAGATTTGCAATTGTTGCTATTATTGCTCTTTTACATGATGTATTTATTACCCTGGGTATTTTTGCTATAATGGGTAAAGAGATAAATACACCTTTTGTTGCTGCACTTTTGACGATTATAGGTTATTCAATAAATGATACTATTGTTATATTTGATAGAATTAGAGAAAATATGAAGTTGATGAGGAAGACATCTTTTATTGAACTGGCCAATAAGGCGGTTGTTGACACATTGCCTCGTTCAATAAATACTTCATTAACAACTTTGATAACAATACTGGCTATTTATTTGTTTGGTGGTGCCTCGATTAAAACTTTTATGCTGGCACTATTTATTGGTATGCTGGCAGGGACATATTCTTCAATTTTTGTGGCAAGTCCTTTGCTTGTTAGCTGGCAGAAGAGGGGACTATCAAGCTAGAGGAGGTACAGCATGCAGGGCAATCTAATTTTAGGATTAATCTTTGCACTATTAATTGCGATCTTTTCTATTCAAAATGCTGGTTCAGTTTCACTGGTCTTTTTTACCTGGGAATTTGAAACTTCCCTGGTAGTAGTAATTCTTGGAGCTGTTGCTCTAGGGGTTATTATCATGGGTTTTTTTGCTTCTATTAAACAGTTAAAATTAAAAAGAGAGATTAAAAAACTGGAAAAAAATGTAAAGAGTATTGAACTTGAAAAAGAGAAGTTAGCAAATGAAAAAATGGAGCTAGAGACCCGGATAAAAGAGCAGGAGGAAAATAAAAAGGATAGTTTTCAAGATGAAAAAGAAGATGATATAGAATTCCCCTGATTATATCAGGGGTTTTTTTATAATAGAGGAAAGTGATGAAGATGTATAAACAAAGTTTATTAAAGATTAATAATATTAATTATTCAAATAGAGAAGAAGAAATTATAAATAATTTATTATTAAAAAGAGGTATAAAAAGTCCGGAAGATAAAGAGCGCTTTTTTAATGCTTCAATTAATGATACCTATAATCCTTATCTATTGAAAGATATGAGAATTGCTGTTAAAAGAATAATTAGAGCGGTGAAAAATAATGAAAATATATTAATATATGGTGATTATGATGTTGATGGGATTACTTCCTCTACTTTATTAATTAATTATTTTAAAAATAGGATGAAAAAAGATCTTAATTATTATTTGCCTGATAGAATTAAAGATGGTTATGGATTAAATATTGCTGCAATAAAAAAATTTAAAGCCCAAAATATTGATTTAATAATTACTGTAGATTGTGGTATAAGGGCAAATAAAGAAATAGAATATGCTAATAATAAGGGGATTGATGTGATTGTTACAGACCATCATCAGGTCGGCCAAAAAATACCAGAAGCAGTGGCGGTAATAGATCCCATGAGAAATGATGATGAATATCCTTTTAATGGACTTGCCGGCGTAGGTGTAGCTTTTAAATTATGCCAGGCTTTAGATATAAGTTTAGATAATAAAATAATCTCTGATTATTTATACCATGAGCTTGATATTGTAGCTATGGGAACAATTGCTGATATTGTACCACTACTTGATGAAAATAGAATAATTGTTAAGGAAGGCCTTAAGTTATTAAATAAAAGTAATAAACAGGGTCTTAGGATTTTAATTGAAAAAACAGGTTTAAATAATAAAAAAATTAGTTCCGGACAGGTAGGATATATTATTGCCCCTCATCTTAATGCTGCCGGTAGAATGATAGATGCTGAACTTGGAATTAGATTACTTGTCAGTAATGATGAAATAGAAATAAAAAAGATAACAAATAAACTAATTAAGGTTAATAAAGAACGACAAAATAAAGAACAGATAATATATGATGAGGCTGTAAAATGGGTAGAAGAAAAGATTGATCTGGATTGTTATAGGACTATTATTCTGGCTTCAAAGAATTGGCATCAAGGGATTATCGGGATTGTAGCTTCCCGACTTGTAGAAAAGTATAATTTTCCAGTGATTCTGATTTCTATTGATGATGATGGGAAGGGGAAGGCCTCCTGTCGGAGTATTAGTAAATTGAATATCTTTGAGGCTTTACAGGATAATGCAAATTATTTGATTAATTTTGGTGGACATGCTCAGGCTGCAGGTTTTACGATAAATATAAAAGATATTAAAGATTTTCGAGAATCTTTTAATAAATATGTTAAGGAAAAATTGTCTGATTCTGATTTTGTTCCAGTGCTAAATATTGATGCTATATTACTTTCTGAAGAAATTAATAAAGAATTATATAGCAAACTTGAAGAATTCAAACCCTATGGTTTTGCTAACCCCAGGCCAAAGTTTCAAATTAATGACGTTGAACTTAAAAAACATTATAGAATTGGTAAAAATAAAAAGCATTTAAAATTTATTACAGAAAAAAATCTTAAGGGTATTGCTTTTGGTGTTGATGATTTTAATATAAATTTTAATGATAGCTTGAATCTGGTTTTTAATCTAAATCTTAATAGATGGCAGAATAAAGAGGAATTGCAATTAAATATTGTTGATATTAATATAAGAAGTGATGAAAAAACATATCCACTTAAATATTCTGGAAATAACTTTAAAATATTTGACAAACGTGATTGCAGTGATCACATATATTATTTGAAAAATTATACCTTTAACAACAAGAAGATTATTGTATATATTAATGATTCATTTGAAAAATCTGTGTTAAATGTGGAAAATATGTTTTATTCTGATGAAACAGATGATATAATAAAATATCAAATAGGAGATAAACTTATTTTATTTATAAAAGACACAGATTTGCTGGCAATTAAAGATATAGATGATTTGATATTTCTTTCTTTACCTTTTTCTCTTTTAGAGATGAAAAGAATAATTGAATTTTTTGATAATGTAGGTAATATTCATTTTATTTATAAAAAAGATGATTACTATTTAAATAAAAAAATACTAAAAATAAAATTTCCAACAGCAAAATATTTAAGGAAATTTTATTTAGAATTAAAAAACAATAAGAAAGAAATTTTTTCTAAGAAAGATGAGTTAATTAATAAATCTTTGCAAATATTAAAAGAACTAAAACTTATAAAATATAATAAAAATGAAATAAAGTTTATACCTGGACCAGAAGAAAAACTGGATTTAACACAATCAAGGACCTATAGTGATACTATTAACAATATAGATGAATTTAATAAATTTTGTAGTCTGGCATTTAGTGAAAGCCTCTTGTTTTTAATAAGAGAATTAGAATTGGAAAAAAAATGAAATGAAGGGATTGACATGCTTATTGATGATTTACTGAAAGTAGTTAGCAATTATACAAATGGAAAAAATATTGCTGAAATTGAGAGTGCCTATTATTTTGCTCGAGATTCCCATGAAGGACAATATCGTGTATCTGGTGAGCCTTTTATTGAACATCCACTGGGGGTTGCTTATATCCTTGCTGAATTAAAACTTGATGTTGTTTCAATTACAGCTGCTTTGATGCATGATGTTGTTGAAGATACATCAATTACAAGTGATGATATAAAAAGTAAATTTGGAGAAGAGATAGCTTTACTTGTTGATGGAGTAACAAAATTAACAAGGATTAATTTTCAGAGCAAGGAGGAGCATCAAGCAGAAAGTCTTCGCAAGATGTTTCTGGCAATGGCGGAAGATATCAGGGTTATTTTAATTAAGCTTGCTGATAGACTTCATAATATGAGAACATTACATTATCTATCTAAGAAGAAACAATATGAAAAATCTAGAGAAACACTGGATATCTATGCCCCTCTTGCTCACAGATTAGGGATGTCAAGGATTAAATGGGAGCTTGAAGATCTTTCTTTTCGATATCTTATGTCTGAAAAATATTTTGAGATATCTAAAAAAGTAACATCAAATCGTAAGCAGAGAGAAAAAGAGATTAAAGAGGCGATTGATTTAATAGGAACTAAGATAAAAGAGCGTGGCATTAAAGCTGAGATATTTGGAAGACCAAAACATCTATACAGCATATATCAAAAAATGAAGAAAAAAGAGATTGATTTTAATGAAATTTATGATTTGACTGCGATAAGGGTAATTGTAGAATCTGTTCGGGAGTGTTATGAAATATTGGGATTGGTACATGAAATATCAAAACCTATTCCCGGGCGTTTTAAAGATTATATTGCTATGCCAAAATCAAATATGTATCAATCTTTGCATACAACTGTAATAGGCCCCAGTGGGGAACCGCTTGAAATACAGATCAGGACCTTTGATATGCATAAAACTGCAGAATTTGGTATTGCTGCCCACTGGAAGTATAAAGAAGGTGTAAGTGATGATAAATTTGAAAATAAGCTCTCCTGGTTAAGACAGCTTCTTGAATGGCAAAAAGACATGAAAGAGCCTCATGAGTTTATGGAGGCGTTAAAGATTGATTTGTTTGAGGATGAAGTCTTTGTTTTTACCCCGCAGGGAGATGTGATTTCATTACCCCGGGAGGGAACACCGGTAGATTTTGCCTATAATATTCATACAGAAGTGGGCCATAATTGTGTGGGAGCTAAGGTGAATGGAAAAATTGTTCCCCTTGAGTATAAACTACGCAATGGTGATATTGTTGAAATATTAACATCAAATAATAGTGGTCCAACAAGAGATTGGCTAAAATTTGTTAAAACCTCTAAGGCAAGGAGTAAGATTAAACACTGGTTTAAAAAGCAACAAAAAGAAGAGATAATACAGAGAGGCAAAAATTTATTATTACGATGTTTGAGGCGCAACAATATTAAAATTAATGAAACTGACAAGGAATTAAATTCTATTGCAAGTAAAATGAATAAAGATAGTATAAGTGAATTATATGAAGCTGTTGGCTATAGTCAAATAAAAGCAAAGCAGATAATAGATAAATTAAGTCCGGAAAAAGAACAGAAAAATATTTTTAAAGATAAATTAACCCTGAGCAGAGCAAAAAAATCAGTTGATAAAGGGATTAAAGTTAAGGGGATGGATGATTTGCTGGTTAGAACTGCAAAATGTTGTAATCCTGTCCCTGGAGATAATATTATTGGTTATATAACAAGAGGGAGAGGTGTGTCAGTTCATCGAACAGATTGTCCTAATTTAAAAAGCTTAAAAGAGGATGAAAATAGAATAATAGATGTTAGCTGGGATGATGAAAGGACAGAATCATATGAAGTTAATATGACTATTGATGCTTTTGATAGGAAAAATCTCCTAAACGATATTACTCAGCTTATTAAAGATGAGGACATTAATTTGATATCACTTGCTGCCAGGACTAAAGATAATCAGGCTACTATAGATATTGCTCTGGAATTAAGCAGTAGAGAACACATGCGTGATATTATGGATAAAATGGAAGAAATATCAGGTATATTAGCTGTTAGACGTTCAAGACCAACTTAAGAGGTGATTAAATAAATGAAAGTTGTAATACAAAGGGTTAAAGAAAGTAGTGTAAAAGTAGATAATAAGATAAGTGGACAGATTGCTTCTGGTCTCTTAGTTTTGCTTGGTATTGGCAGGGATGATGGTAAAAAGGATGTTGATTATTTAGCAGATAAGATAGTTAATCTAAGAGTATTTGAAGATGAAGATGGCAAAATGAATCTATCTGCTATTGATTTAAAAAAGGAAATATTGTTAGTATCACAGTTTACCCTTTATGGTGATTGCTTTAAAGGGAGAAGGCCCAGTTTTTTTAATGCCGCTCCTCCAGAAGAAGCAGAAAAGCTCTATGATTACTTTTTGGAAAAAGTATCGGATTATCCACTAAATGTTGAGGCTGGTGTTTTTCAGGCTATGATGGATGTTAGTTTGATTAATGATGGTCCGGTAACATTAATCATTGATACTGATAAGATAAGTTTGTGATTTTATATGATTATAGATAGAATAGAGCTTGGGATAAACAAAACAAATTGTTATATAATTGGAAAAAGGGATGATGAGGGAATAATAATAGATCCTGGGGCTAAAGCAGATATTATTCTTGAAAAAATTGAGAAATATGGTCTTGAAATAAAAAAAATAATAAATACTCATGGGCACTTTGATCATATTGGAGGTAATGCCTTTTTAAAAAATAATCTAAAGGCAGATATTTATATCCATAGAAATGATAAAGAGATGTTGACAGATATTAACAAAAATCTATCTTTTTATCTTGATAAAAAAATTATTAGTCCTCCTGCAGATGATTTATTGAGTGAGGGTGAAATTATTGAAGTAGCCTGTTTTAAAATGAAAGTTATTCACACCCCGGGTCACAGTCCAGGTAGTATAAGTCTTTATGATGAAAATTTGGGATTGCTTTTTAGTGGGGATACAATTTTTAAATTTGGAGTTGGTAGAACAGATTTATATGGCTCTAATGAAAAGCAATTAAAGGATTCTATAAATAAATTATTAAATTTGCCAGAAATAGTCAAGGTTTATCCAGGTCATGGGGAAGAAACAAGTATTAAGGATTTTAGAAAAAATAACTGGTATTATATTTAATATTAGGAAAACTCTACCTTATGAACTATGGTTGACAACATCAATTCTATAAGATAAAATTAATAAAGATTATTATTTGAATTATATTGTAGACAGAAAGGGGCTCTTATTTAATGTTTAATACCTTAAGGAATAATAGTAAGATAATTATTTATATTGTTGTACTCGCGTTCGTGATTACTGGAGCATTTATGGGATTTGGGGCATATTTTAATAATAGTCCATCATCTGCAACTGTTTCTGCAAATAATGTTGCCAGAGTGAACGATACAGATATCACGCAAGAGGAATATTTAAGTGAATTACAAAATATGGCACCACAAACTGATTCTTTAAGCCGTTCTCAGATTTTACCTTTTAAATTGAATGTTTTAAATTCAATTATTGAAAGAAATCTTATTTTACAGAAGGCTGATGAACAGGGAATAAAAGCAGATGTGACTGATAAAGATATTGATGATACTATTAATCAAATACTTGAAAATAATAATATGACAGAAGAAGAATTAAAAGAACATTTTACTGAACAGAATTATTCATATAATGATTTTAAAAAGAATCTCCGCAATAATTTAGAACAGAATAGTATTATTCAACAAACTGTTGAAAATACTTATAGTAATGTAGTTGTTAGTGAAGAGGAAATAAAAACTGAATATGAAAAAAAATATAGTGATAGTGAAGAAAAACCTGAATTTAGTGAAGCAAAAGATGATATTAAAAATGCTCTTTTACAGAGCAAGCAGAGTAAGACATTTAATAATTGGCTGGAAAATACTCTTGCAGAATCTGATATAGAAATTTATATACCTGCACTAAATGCATTGAATAAATTTAAAAAAGAGGATTATGAAGGTGCTATAGAAAGTTTTAATAAAGCTATGGAAAACTCAGAATCCCCGGCTTATTATATATACCTTGCTGAATCATATCAGGGTCTTGAAAATAATGATAAGTCCAGTGAAGTATATAAAAATGGTATAGAATCTTTTCCTGAAGACTGGGAATTAAGATATAATTATGGTGTTTTACTGCAAAAATTAGAGGAAAAGGAAGAGGCCATTAGCCAGCTTAATGAGGCTTCATCATTAGCAAATGAAAATATAATGGCTCATTATCAAATTTATGTTGCCTATAAAGGATTGAAAGCTGAAGAAAAAGCTGAAGAAGAGCTGAAAAAAATAAATAATATTCAGGAAAAAATGAGCCAGAAAATGCAGCAAATAGAAGAGGAAGAAATGGCAGAGTCAAAAGAAGAAAAGCAA
>CAZOON010000040.1:0-9257 GCA_964581445.1 uncultured Halanaerobiales bacterium
AGACTTGCTGTAGAAGCAAACTATTTTTTAGGTAGTGATATGAGAAATGCTTTACAAAAGGGATTAGATGAAGAAAAATCTGAAGTTGGAAAAGAAATATTTCAACAACTTATTAATAATGCTAATATTGCTGCAAAAGAAAAAATGCCCATCTGTCAGGATACTGGATTTGCCGTCGTTTTTATTGATATTGGTAATGAAGTGCATATTGATGGTGATATTTATGATGCAGTTAATAAAGGTATTAGTCAGGGATACAAAGATGGTTATTTGAGAAAGTCTATTGTTGAAAATCCTTTTGACAGGGTAAATACAGGCAATAATACTCCTGCAGTAGTTCATTTGAGATTTGTTCCAGGAGATAAAGTTAAAATAATTGTTGCCCCCAAAGGTGGGGGGAGTGAAAATATGAGTAAGATTAACATGTTAAAACCTGCTGATGGTATTGAAGGTGTGGTTGATTTTGTACTTAATACAGTTGATCAGGCTGGTGCCAATCCCTGTCCGCCAATAATAGTTGGAGTTGGAATTGGGGGAACCTTTGAAAAAGCAGCTTTACTTGCAAAAAGATCACTACTTCGTCCGATTAATGACAGAAATTCCGATGAAAAAATAGCAGAACTTGAAGATGAATTGTTAAAAAAGGTTAATCAACTGGGTATAGGTCCACTGGGACTTGGGGGAATAAAAACAGCTCTCTCTGTGAAAATTGAGATATTTCCGTGTCATATAGCATCATTACCAGTAGCTGTTAATTTAAATTGCCATGCAGCCAGACATAAAGAATGTATTATTTAAAACAGGGAGGATTAAAATGAAATTAAAAACACCTTTAAATAATGAAGAAATTAAAAAATTACATGCAGGAGATAAAGTTGAATTAAGTGGGGTTATCTATACAGCCAGAGATGCAGCACATGCAAGATTAAAAAAATTAATTGAAAATAATAAAGAATTACCGTTTGAATTAAAGGGACAGGTTATTTATTATGTCGGTCCAGCACCTGCTAAACCAGGTTATCCTGTAGGTTCTGCCGGACCAACTACAAGTTATCGTATGGATCCTTTTGCTCCTGTTTTAATTGACAATGGTTTAAAAGGTATGATTGGAAAAGGTCCTAGATCTAATATTGTTCGTGATTCCATAATAAAAAATATTGCAGTTTATTTTGCAGCAACAGGTGGGGCAGCTGCATTAATAGCTAAAAAAATAAAAAAAGCTGAGATTATTGCCTATCCTGAACTTGGTCCAGAGGCAATTAGAAAATTGGAAGTAGAGGATTTGCCTTTGATTGTGATTAATGATATATATGGAAATGATCAATATGAAAAAGGTAAGGATAAATATCGTAAATATAAATAAATGGAGCTTATTCAATTGAATAAACTCCTCGTATATGTTAATATGCTCTTTTAACTCGTCCTGCTTTAAGACATTCAGTACATACTTTTATCGTTTTTGGACTTCCATCAACAATAGCTTTAACTTTCTTAAGATTAGGCTTTTGTTTACGACCAGAAACGCTAGTTATATTTTTACCAACTCCACCTTTTTTCTTAGCTTTACCCCGTCGTCTAACACGGTTAGCATTATTACTACCTTTACCACAAATATCGCATACTCTGGACATTACCTTGACACCTCCCTTAAATAACATATCCATTTTACATTTTAACATATTTTAATACTTGCTGGCAAGTAATTATTTTTATAATGAGCAAAAGTTGCAAGACAGCGTATATTATAGTAAAATAAGAATGACTGAAGATTAAGTGATTATTTTGTGTTAATGAGGTGAAATTATGGAAAAAGAATGGACAAATGAATATGGAAAAATAACTATCGCCCAGGAGGTGATAGCTAAAATTGCTGGTTTAGCAGCGATGGAGTGTTATGGTCTTGTTGGTATGTCTTCTAGAAATATGCAGGATGGCATTGCAGATCTTTTGGGTTGGGATAATTTGACCAAAGGTGTGCTGGTTGAAATTAAAGATGACCAGGTTTCTCTCGAGTTAAATATAATCGTAGAATATGGTACTAATATTCAGGAAGTTGCTAATAATGTTGTGGAAAGAGTTAGGTATATACTTCAAGAAAAAATCGGAATAAATGTAGATAAAATAAATATTAATGTACAGGGAGTGAGAGTTGGTAATGTCGGTTAATGAGGATAGACATAATTTGAAAACAGTTATTGATGGCAAGACATTTAAAAATATGCTATTTACTTCATTAATGACATTAAAAGAGCAAAAGTCATTAATTGATTCATTAAATGTGTTTCCAGTTCCTGATGGTGACACAGGTACAAATATGTATTTAACTTATCTTGAAGCTATTAATGAAGTAAAAAAACTTGATTCTCATAAAATTGATAGGATGACTTCAGCACTTGCTAAAGGTGCTTTAATGGGGGCAAGGGGTAATTCAGGTGTCATACTATCTCAATTATTACGAGGATTTTCACAGGCACTAAAAGATAAGTCTGACTTAACAACCGTTGATCTTGTTAAAGCTCTAAGAAAGGCTTCAGAAGTGGCTTATCAGGGTGTGCTAAAACCAGTGGAAGGTACTATTTTAACGGTATCTAGAAAAGCGGCAAGTGGGGCAGAAGCAGCTTTAAAAACAGGTGATGATTTTTATTATATTTTAGTAACTACTATTGATTATGCAAGAAAGGCGCTAAATCAAACTCCGGAGCAATTGCCTGCTTTAAAAGAAGCTGAAGTTGTAGATGCAGGGGGGCAGGGTTATTTGTCTATACTTGAAGGTATGTTGGCTGGCTTACAAGGAAAGAAAAAATATCATCAAGTTGATTTAGAGATTGTAAAACCTAAAACTTATAAAAAACCTGAAGAAGAAATTAAATATACGTATTGCACACAATTATTAATTAATATGAATGATAATAATAGAAGTAAAAATATTGATGAAATCAGGAATGACTTACAAAATTATGGTGATTCATTAATGGTTGTTGGTGCAGATAATATTGTAAAGATTCATATTCATACAAATCATCCAGGGGTTATACTTGAATATGGTTTGAAACGTGGGAATATCAATGATATTGAAATTGATAATATGAAACTTCAAAGTGAAGAGAAGAGAAAAAAGGAAGAAGAAAAACAGAGACAGGAATTTAATAATAAAAGTAATGATGAATTGTATGATAAGGTAAAAGTTAAAAAAGATAAAGGAATTATTGCGGTTACACAGGGCAATGGTTTAAAGAAAATATTAAATGACCTTGGAGTAGATAAGGTTATAGATGGTGGGCAGTCAATGAACCCCAGCACAAATCAATTTGTGGAGGCTGTAAAAAAACTTGATTCTTCAAAAATAATAATTCTTCCCAATAATAAAAATGTAATTTCTGCTGCGAAACAGGCAGCTTCATTAAGTGATAAGGATGTTGAAGTAGTGTCAACAAAAAATATTCCACAGGCTATTTCCGCTTTATTAGTATTTAATGATGAAGTTTCTTTAGATGAGTTAAAAGAGGCTATGGAAATGGAGATTGAAAATGTTAAAACTGTTGAAATTACTACAGCAGTAAAAAATTCTAAGGTAAAGGGTCTTGAAATAAAAAAAGGTAATATAATTGGAATTATTGATAGTATGATTGAGATAGTCGGAAATGACTATAAACAGGTTGTTATTGATTTATTTGATAAATGCTGGGAAGAAGAAGAATTAATTACAATTTATTATGGCCAGGATATAAATGAAGAAGATGCTGAAAATTTAAAAGCAGAATTGATGGAGCGTTTTGATATAGATGAAATTGAAGTTTATAGGGGAGAACAGCCACTTTATCCTTATATTATCTCAATGGAATAAGGGGTGTTTATGTGAGAATAGGACTTTTGACAGACAGTACCTGTGACTTAAGTGTAGAGGAACTTTCAAATAAAAATATTGAGATTGTACCATTAAGTGTTCATTTTGATGATAATGTATATCTTGATAGGGTTGAATTAAGTGCTGAAGAATTTTATGAATTGCTTGATAAAAAGGATATATATCCCAGAACTTCACAACCTTCAGTTGGTATATTTTTAGAAAAGTATAAAAAAATGTCTGAGAGCTATGATGCAATAATATCAATTCATATTTCATCTAAGTTGAGTGGGACCTTTGAATCTGCAAGATTAGCAAAATCTCAATTATCTGAAATTAAAATTGAAGTAATAAATTCCAAATCCACCTCCCTTGCACAGGGTTTTTTAACCTTATTGGCAGCAAAGATGATTAAAAAAGATTATAGTTTTGAAGAAATAGTTAATAATATAAAAAAGATAATAAATAGTTTTGACATTTATTTTAGTGTTAATGACCTTAGTTTTCTTCAAAAAGGTGGCAGGATTGGTAAAGTACAGGCATTATTGGGTGGTATTTTAAATTTTAATCCAATTATTAAACTTGATACTAATGAAGGGATTTTACTACCAGTTGAAAAAATTCGTGGCAGTAAAAAAACAGAAAAAAGGGTAATAGAGCTCGTTAGTAAAAGTTTAGATGATGAAAAATATGCCTGGATAGGTATTGTTAAAGGTAATAGAGATATTAGTAATTTTACTAATAATTTATTATCTTTTTTAGATAATCAAAAGTATTTAAATTATAAAAAACGGCAAGCACGTATAAGTCCAGTATTGGCCTGTCATGCAGGTCCTTCATTATTTGGAATTATTATTTTTAAAGGGGAAATATTGAAGGAGTTTTTTTAATGTTTAATGTACAGTATATAAAAGGTGTTGGACCTTCAAATGCTAAAAAATTAAAGAGATTAGATATTATTTCAATTGAGGATTTATTATATTATTTCCCAAAAGATTATGAAGACAGGACAAATTTAAAAAAGATTAAATATTTATTACCTGGTGAAAAATATTTAATAAAAGGAAAAGTTTTGAAAATCAGATCTGAAAAAATTAGAAGGGGATTAAATTTAGTAAAGGTTACATTTTCAGATGATACAGATGTGCTTAATGGAATCTGGTTTAATCAGCTTTATTTGAAAAATTATTTTAAAAAAGATAATTATTATTTTCTTTATGGTGAGTTAAGTAAAGATAGTTGGTATAAATATAAAAGCAAAGATATGAATAATCCTATTTTTGAAGAAATAAATGATAAAAAAATTTATATCCATACTGGTAGAATTGTTCCTTTATATAATTTAAGCAGTGGGCTATCTCAAAAAAAATTAAGACAAATAATCTATAATGCTATAAGTAAATATATAAATGATTTTACTGAATTTGTACCAGAATATATTAGAAAAAACTATAATTTTATGAATTTATCTAATAGTATTCAAGAATTACACTTTCCTTTAGATAGAAAAAAATTTATAAGAGCAAAAAAACGGATAGTATTTGAGGAGTTTTTTATCTTACAATTATCGTTATTAAAAAGAAAAAATGCTTATCTACAAGAATTAGGTATTAAACATAAAAATGCCAATAATCATATTAAAGAATTTATTGCTGGTCTTTCATTTGAACTAACTTCAGCCCAAAAAAGGGTTTGGTCAGAAATATCTACTGATATGGAAAAAGAAATAGCTATGCAGAGATTGTTACAGGGTGATGTGGGCTCTGGGAAAACTGTTATAGCTGTGATGGCTTTAATAAAAACAGTAAGTAATGGATTTCAGGGTGTTTTCATGGCGCCAACTGAAATCCTTGCAGAGCAACATTATCAGAAGATAATTAAATATATTTCCCCCTCAAAATATAAAACGGCCTTATTAGTTGGTAGTTTGAGTAGGAAAGAAAGAAATAATATTTTAAATAAAATTAAAATTGGAAAATATGATATTATTGTTGGTACACATGCTTTATTTCAAGAAGATGTTGAATATAATAAACTTGGATTAATAATAATTGATGAACAGCATCGTTTTGGTGTGGAGCAAAGACATAAATTGAAAGAAAAGGGTAATAATCCTGATTTATTGGTAATGACAGCCACACCAATTCCTAGATCACTTGCTATAACACTTTATGGAGATCTTGATTTATCACTAATTGATGAAATTCCTCCAGGGAGATCAAAAGTTATTACTAAATGGAGAACTAAAGACAAACGTTCTCAGATATATAATTTTGTTGAAGAAAAAATCAGAGAAGGAAGA
This sequence comes from uncultured Halanaerobiales bacterium, assembly GCA_964581445.1. GTDB lineage: Bacteria > Bacillota > Halanaerobiia > Halanaerobiales > CAZOON01 > CAZOON01. The sequence continues at coordinate 6,147 of CAZOON010000040.1, forward strand.
CAGGTATTTGTAGTCTGTCCACTAATTGAACCTTCAGATGAATTAAATCTTATGTCTGCAACTAAAATGAAAGAAGTTTTAGAAAAAAAGTATTTTAAAAAGTATAATGTTGCACTTTTACATAGTAAATTAGCATCTGATACAAAAAAAAATATTATGAATAGGTTTAAGTCTGGCTTTATTGATGTCTTAGTATCTACAACAGTTATTGAAGTTGGTGTAGATATTCCTAATGCATCAATAATGATTATTGAAAATGCAGAAAGATTTGGACTTGCTCAATTACATCAGTTAAGAGGGAGAATCGGTAGAGGAGAATATAACTCATATTGTATATTAATTAGTGATAGTTTAAGTGATGAAGCAAAAAAACGTATGAAGATTATTACTAAAATTAATGATGGTTTTGAAATTTCTGAGCAGGATCTAGTCTTAAGAGGACCAGGTGAGTTTTTTGGAAAGAAGCAACATGGTTTGCCAAAATTTAGTCTAGCCAATATTTTTAAGGACATATCGATATTAAAATTGGCACGAAAAGAAGCTGAATCAATAATTAATGATATTAATTGGGAAAAAAATTATCCGAATTTAAAAAGCAAAATTGATGAAATAGATATTAAATTATAAAATACTTATTGGAGTAGTGATTTTCGTGAGAATAATTGCAGGTAAAGCTAAAGGCCTAAAACTAAAAAGTATAAATATTAAACAAACAAGACCTACTAAAGATAGGGTCAAGGAGGCTATCTTTAATATAATTGCTCCTTTTATTCCTGATAGTAAAGTCCTTGATTTATTTGCTGGTTTTGGGAATCTTGGTTTAGAAGCAATTAGTCGTGGTGCTCAAAAAGTATCATTTGTTGAAAAAAATAATAGAGTTGCCAGGGTTATAAATGAAAATATAAAATTATGTCAATTTGAAAGTGATACAGAAGTATTTACTCAAGATGTTTTAACTTATTTAACGAGAGCAAATGAGATATATGATCTTGTTTTTATGGACCCCCCATATAATAAAGGATGGATAGACAAAGTTATAAAAAAACTTATTAAAAGTGAATTGCTATATCATGATAGTTTAATTATTGCAGAACATGAAAAAAATATTAATATTCAAGATTCAAAAAATATTAATATAATTAGAGAAAGAAATTATGGAGAAACTTCAATTACAATTTTCCAGCTTGGGGAGGATTAATTATGATTAAAAGGGTTGTTTATCCTGGTAGTTTTGATCCTGTAACTAATGGTCATCTTGATATAATAAAAAGAGCAACTAAGATTTTTGATGAGGTTATTGTGGCTGTATTTAAGAATTTAAATAAAAAACCACTTTTTTCTACAGAGGAGAGGGTTGAACTTTTAGAAAAGGCAACTAAAGAACTTGAAAATGTCAAGGTTGACTCATTTAATGGTTTAACAATGGATTATGTAGAAACGAGGGGGGCAACTGCAATTATTAGAGGTTTAAGGGCTGTGTCTGATTTTGAAGGCGAGTTTCAAATGTCTTCCTTAAATAAGGAAATAAATAGTGAAATTGAGACAATATTTTTTATGACAGATGCAAAATATGCATTTTTAAGCTCCAGTGTAATAAAAGAAGTTGCTTATTTTGGTGGTGATATGATTAATCTTGTACCTGAGTGTGTTAATAATGCTTTAATACAAAAATTTACTTAATATGAAAAAATATAACTTTTATTTTTTTATAATAAAAATTATTGTTGATAAAATTATCATTAATAAAAGAATAGATATACTTATTTTAAATAAATTTATAATATTTAAATATGGAAAATTTTCTTCTTTTAATACAGTAGTGAATACAGCTAAAGTTTTATTACTTAATAATTTATACAAGATTATTGTTATAAATCCAGCAAATATACTTTGCAATATACGAGCATAGATATATGGTTTTAACTTAATATCAGTTCCATTTATCATAGTTGCTACCTGGGCATGAACTGATAGGCCACTCCAGGCAATTATTGCATTAACAATTATTAATTGTTCCAGTAAAGTAGCGGAACTTTGACTGGCTATATTTGCGCCATTAGTAATTTCAAAAAAACCACTGATTAAAGGAAGAACTAAATTATTTGATAGACCAAAAGGTTTAAAAATATATCCTATAATATATATTAAATAATGAAGAAATCCAGCAACAATAACTATTTTAGTGATTACTGAGAAAAGTATTATAAAACCACCAACTAAAAGAAGTGTGTTTATTGATTCTCGAACAGAATCTCCAAGTAATTCTCCAAGTTTTCTCCCATCATTTTTTCGAGCGGTTATTAACTGATAAAAGGCATTTACAAATATATTATTATATCTTTCATTTTTATGTTCTATTTCTTTTTCATTTCCTCTGTGAAATCTCATAACAAATCCGATGAGAATACTTGATATGTAATGTGCACCAGCAATTATTATGGCAATATCTGCTCTATGAAACATTCCAACTGCTACTGCCCCGATCATAAATAGAGGATCTGCAGTATTAGTAAAACTTAGAAGCCTTTCTCCCTCTGTTTTTGTACATAGATTTTTTTGTCTCAGGTTTGCAGTTATTTTTGCTCCAATAGGATAACCAGAAGCGAGTCCCATGGCCATGGCAAACGCACCTACCCCGGGTACTTTAAACAATGGTCTCATTAATGGCTCCAGTAATGCCCCCAGAAAATGAACAACACCCAGGCCCATTAAAACTTCAGCAATAATAAAAAAGGGCAATAATGAGGGGAATACAATTTCCCACCATACTTTTAAGCCTTCCAGAGCAGCCTGAAAAGATTCCTCAGAGTAGATTATAATTAAAACTGTAATAAGAACAGTCAGGAGTGCAATAATAGAAATTTTTTTTTCCTGTTTATTTATCTTCATATAGATACCCCCTGCTAAAATATATATCTGATTATACTTTATATTATTAAAATGAATTATATATTATAACATTTTCTATTTATTAATTTTGGTACATGTGCATACAACCTTGCGATTTACAAATATAACTGGAAGTGATGATATAGTTGCAAGAGTTGGTGGAGAAGAATATAGGATGTTAATGTCCGAGAAAAAATTGTCCTAAAAAGGGTTGACAATCCA
>CAZOON010000041.1:0-9212 GCA_964581445.1 uncultured Halanaerobiales bacterium
CAAAACATTAATACAGAGCCTAAAAACTGTGTGGTTATTGAAGATGCTAAGGCAGGAATAAATGCAGCTATTTCTGCAGGAATGTTGGCTGTAGGAATTGGTCCTGAAAATAGTTTAGGGCATGCCCATTTGAGATATGATAAAGTTAAAGATGTTAATATAAAAGATATTTTTAATTTTGATAGTAATATATAATTTATTTAAACATTCTTTTTATAAAATTTTTTTCTTTTGTTTTGTTTGTGTAAATTAAGTTATTTATATACCCTTTAATTTTTACTGTTTCACTCTCTAGATTTAATTTTTGTATATTTAAATTTTTTCCCTTAATTTCTAAATAGCCCAGATTAGTTTTTAAATAAATATTATCTTCATTATAGGAGACAACTTCATTTACTCCATCCAGGTTCATAATTTTTCTGTTCTTTAGAGTTATATTATGGTCTTTTTCCTGATTTTTTCCCATAGTAATACCCCCCTTTCTAAATAATAATAATTTAATATTATTAATATGAAGGAAAACAAATATGAAACAAGAAATAACAATTTAAAGCATTAACAATTTTTTGTCCCCAGCATAAAATATATATGTCGGGGGTGAAGATAATGTTATCCTTATCAAATCAATTTTTTTCTTTTTTGCTTATGTTTACATATGGAATTATACTTGCTGCGTTTTTTAGTTTTTATCTAAAAATAAATAAGTCAAAACATAAGAAGAAAGTATTTATTAATATTATTGATGTTTTAGTTGGTATAGTCTGGGGTGGTCTTGGTTTACTTCTTTTATTTTATGTTAATTATGGTGAGTTTCGATATTATATTATAATTGCCATTATTTCTGGTTTTCTTCTATATTATTATTCATGTAAGAGATTTTATATGAAAAATTAAGGAGAGAGTTTATCTTGAAAAATATAAAAAAATTTATTTATTCACCTGTTTTTGTAATTATAATAGTTTTTATTATGCTTATATCAGGGATTAAATTTTGGCAAAATTATAGGAAAATTAATCAACTAAAGGAAAAGATTGATATTTTGAATCAACGTATTCAAAAGGCAGAAAATGAAAATCAGCAAATAAAAGAAGAGTTGAATAATTTGAAGGATTATTCTTATGTAGAAAAAATAGCACGAAAAGAACTTGGTCTGGTAAAACCCGGAGAAATATTACTTATACCAATTGAAGAAAATAAAAGTAAATAATGGAGGTTATTTATGCTAGAAAATATAATAAATTTAGTAGCTAAAAATACAAATATTAAACATAAAGATATACAGGCAACTATAAATTTATTAGATGAGGGAAATACTGTTCCTTTTATTGCTCGTTATAGAAAGGATGTAACCAACAATCTTGATGAAAAAGAAATAAGATTAATAAAATCTCGTACTGAATATATACGCAAACTTGAAAAAAGAAAAGATGAAGTACTAAAAAAAATTAAGAAACAGGGGAAATTAAATAAAAAAATACAATCTAAAATTGAAAGAGCAGAGATTTTACAAGAAGTTGAGGATTTATATAGGCCATATAAAAAGAAAAGAAAAACGAGGGCTGATAAGGCCAAAGAAAAAGGTTTAGAACCTTTAGCAAAATTAATCTGGGAACAGGAAATTACAAATGAGGAAAAAGATAATTATGGAGGAAAATATAAAAATATTGAATTTGAATTAGATATTCTTAATGATGTATATCAGGGTGCTCGTGATATAATTGCTGAATGGATATCAGATAACGCAGAAATAAGAAGATGGATTAGAAGATTTTTTTTAAAACAGGGTATTCTTTTTAGCTTTTGTAATTCCAAAGAAAATGATACAGATGGCAAATATGAATTATATTATGATTATAGTGAAAAAGTTTCATTAATACCTTCTCATAGGATTTTAGCTTTAAATCGGGGCGAAAAAGAGGGAGTATTAAATATAAAAATTACAGTTAATGAAAAAGAAATAATAGAATACATTGAAAGAGTTATCATTAAAAGAGATTCATTATTTATGGAAGATATAGAACTGGCAATAGAGGATGCATTTAAAAGGTTAATTGAGCCTTCAATAATCAGGGATATCAGAAATAAATTAAGCGAAAAGGCTGAAAAACATGCAATACAAATTTTTAGTAAAAATTTACGTTCATTATTATTACAGGCACCAATTTTTGATAAAATTATTTTAGGTATAGATCCAGGTTTTAAAAGAGGGTCTAAGATTGCTGTGATAGATAAAAATGGCAAAGTGCTTGATATAGAAACTATTTATCCACATCCCCCCTTAAATAAAAAGAAAGAAGCTAAATTAATTATTAAGGGTTTAATAGATAAACATGATGTTGATATTATTGCTATAGGCAATGGGACTGCTTCCAGAGAAACAGAGTTATTTATTTCAGATTTTATTAAAGAATCTGCAAAATTAAAATATGTTATTGTAAGTGAAGCAGGGGCTTCTGTTTATTCTGCTTCAAAATTGGCAGCTGAAGAATTTCCTGATTTAGATGTTTCTCTGCGTGGGGCTGTTTCCATTGCCCGCAGATTGCAGGATCCTATGTCGGAATTAGTTAAGATAAATCCGCGCTCAGTTGGTGTGGGTTTATATCAACATGATGTAAATGAAAAAAAACTTGATGATTCTCTAAAGGATGTTATAGAGTCTGTTGTTAATTATGTTGGTGTTGATGTGAATACAGCTTCATATTCTTTATTGCAATATGTATCTGGTATAGATAAAAGAATAGCAAAAAATATATTAAAAATGAGAGATATAGAAGGTGATTTTAAGAAGAGAGAGGATCTTTTAAAAGTTAAGTATCTTGGTTTAAAAACATATACACAGGCTGCAGGATTTTTAAGGATATATTCACTAAAAGATCCTTTTGGGCGTACTCCTATTCATCCCGAATCATATAAAAGCACTGAGATTTTTTTTCAGGAATTAGGATTTAAAAGTGCAGATTTAATGGATAATAAAAAATTTGAAAAGATTAGAGAATTATTAAATAATGTTAATATAGAAAAAAAAGCAAGTGAATTGAATATAGGTAATCATACACTTAACGATATAATTGAGGCGTTAAAAAAACCAGGAAGAGATCCCAGGTCAGATATTCCAAAACCAATTTTCAAAAAAGATATTTTGAAATTTGAAGACTTAAAAATTGATATGATACTTGAAGGTACGATTAGAAATGTAGTTGATTTTGGTGCTTTTGTTGATATTGGTATTAAAGAAGATGGACTTATTCATATCTCACAATTAAGTGAAAAATATCTCAAGCATCCTCTGGAAATAGTGAATGTTGGGGATATTATTAAAATTAAAATTATTGATATTGATGAAAGAAGAAAAAGGATTTCTTTGTCTATGAGGTTCTAGTTAAAACTATTTGACAGAATAATATAGGTAAGATATAATAAAGGTAATATTAAATTTTGAGGAGGAATATTTTTAGCATGTCCATTGAGTTGGGAGCCACACTTGAAGGAAAAGTTACAGGTATAACTAATTTTGGCGCATTTATTGAACTACCGGAAGGAGATACTGGACTCGTCCATATATCCGAGGTTGCTAATACTTATGTTAAAGACATTAATAATTTTTTGAAAAAGGACGAGAAGGTAAAAGTCAAGGTAATTAATATTGATGAGGATGGGAAAATAGGTCTCTCTATTAAGCAATTAGAAGATCCGTCTGATAGAATAGACCATGCTCCTAAAAAATCATTTGAAGAAAAAATGTCTGAATTTATGAAAGAAAGTAGTGAAAGACAACAGGACCTTAAAAATCGAGAAGCTAAACATGGGGGGTATTAATAATAAATATATAACATCCTCAATTGAGGATGTTTTTTAATTAAATCCAAAACTCCCTTGTTTTAAAAACATCCCGTATAATATCGGGATATTTTTTTTATAATAATTTATGAGGTGATTAATAATTAATAATGTTAGCAATAAAGATTATAATATTATAAAAAAGCAATTAGGGAGGGAGCCTGAAAATTTAGCGGGTATTGCTCGAAGATGCCCCTTTTCTTATCCAGCTGTTATTGTTACAAATCCGTATGATAAAAATAATGGAGTTTTTCCTACTACCTATTGGTTAAGCTGTCCTTATTTTGTAGAAAAAGTTTATAAATTAGAAGATAAAGGTTTACTTGCAAGTTTGACACAAAGAATGCAGAAAGATGATAAATTAAGGGGGAAGATTTATCAAGCCCATTTTGTTTATGCTAAAAGAAGGATGAATTTATTGAATGAGAAGATGATTAATAGTATAAAAAGTAAGTCTTTAGATATTTTAAATGTATTAGAAAATTCTGGTGTTGGTGGGATTATGGATAAGGGAGGATTAAAATGTTTACATGCTCATCTGGCAGATTATCTTGTTAATGGTTTAAATCCTATAGGTGAGATAGTATATAAATTTTTGCAATGGCCAGAAGAATGTCATTTATGTGAGGAGGGTAAAGCTGAACAATGAAAGTAGGGGCAATTGATATTGGAACTAATTCAATAAGATTATTAATGATTAATTTTTTGGCAGATGATTATAATATTATTGGTAGAGAAACAAGTATAACAAGATTGGGAGAAGATGTTGATAAAACAAAAATATTAAAAAGCAAAGCCATAGCAAGGACATATGATGTTTTTAAAGATTATTATAATCAAATAAAAAAAAATAATATTGCAAATGTTAAAATTGTAGGGACCAGTGCCTTGCGTGATGTTAGTAATGCAAAAATTTTAGCTGATAAAATTAAAGAATATAGTGGTTTGGGTTTGAAGGTTATTAGCGGGAAAAAAGAGGCGGAATATATATACTCAGGAGTAAAACTTGATTTAAGGGATGAAGATTTTTTGATTATTGATATTGGGGGAGGAAGTACAGAATTTATCTGGAGACAGGATAATATACTTAATTTTGAGAGCCTTAATATTGGGGCGGTAAGATTAACAGAACGTTATATTTCAAGAAAAGATAAAAAAATGTCCCTGGGAGAAAAAAAATCAATTATTAATAATATTGAAACAGAAATTAATAAACTAAAAAATATAGAACTTACTAATATTAACAATCTAGTTGGAGTCGGAGGTACAATTGCAAACCTGGCTGCAATGGATCAAAAATTACTAAGATATCAAGCTGATAAAATTCATCTTTATAAATTACCCTATAAAAAAATCAATAAAATTATTAAAGAACTTATACATAAGAATTTAGCTGAAAAAAAAGAAATGCCCGGTTTGCAGAGTGGGCGGGCAGATATTATTACAACAGGTGCTTTAATATTAAAGTTAATTATGAAAAGAATTAATTTAGATCATATTAAAGTAAGTGAGCATGATATTCTATTTGGAATTGCCAGAGATGCTATAAATATTTAAATCTGACGTATTATGTATCTTTTTAAGATAAAAATATGATTTCATCTCTCCTTTCTTCGACAGGTAATTTATTACAATTAATATATAATGTAGTCGAGGAGGGAGACAAATGAATGATGTTACACCTATAAGTTATTTAAAAAGTAGAAAAAAAACAAGTGAAGACCTTAAAAGAAAAATCATTATTTTTGACTTCAAGAAAATTTTTATAATTATTACAGGGTTATTAATGGGTTTTGCTGAGTTATTTACAAATTTTTATCTTTTTCCGTTATTATATTGGAATTTATTTGTTAAAAATAAACGTCTATTGATTATTATGACTCTTGCCATAGGGACAGGCCTTTATTTATCCGGAGCTTGCTATGCATTACTTTATTTGTTTAGTGGAATATTTGCTTTTATTATTTATAATTTCATTAATAAAAGGTATAAAATAAACTCTAATTTACTGTTTGCCTTAATTTCAAGTGGCACATTGCTAATAATATTATCAGCATGGAATTATTATTATCAAGTAATATTATATAAATATCTTTTTGCAATTGTAGAATCATTACTTTTGTTTTTTATGATATTAATTGCAAAAGAAGCAGATTATGATTTGATGTGGAAACAGGGAGATTATCATAGTTTTAAAAATTTATTATTTCTTATACTTAGTAGTGCATTATTGGTGGGTATATATAATTTTCCTTATTTTGAACAATATATTATTAATATAATTGTATATATATATTTGATTAATTTTTCCCGTTATGCAGGTTTTGCAGATGGTATAATTGTAACTCTGCTTTATACCTTAATACTTATTAGTGCAGGAATTATTCCTTTAATAATAAGTTTAAAATTTATTTTGATTATTGTTGTATCCGGATATTTTTCTAAAAATGCAAAAATTTACAGGATACTAAGTTTAATAATTGCCTTTTTGTTATATTCTGGTTTTTCGCCATCATATTATGATTTAAAATTTACTGCTCTGGAGATTTTGCTGGCCTCTTTTATAATTATATTTGTCCCCGATAAATATTTTTCGAAATTATTTATGAAAATTATTAATATATCAGTTAATGTTAAAGATGATAATACTGATAGCTATTATCCTGATTTTGTAGAAGGAAAATTTGATGAAATAAAAGAAATTTTCCAGGAATTAAGTAAGGCTTTTAATGAAGTTTTACCTGAAAAAAAGGTAGAACAAATGAAAAAAATTGATGATTTTATTTATATTTTCAAAAATAAAAATTGTAAAAAATGTAAAAGAAGGAATATTTGCTGGGAGAAAGGCGATATAGGTTTAAAAAGTGCCATTGCTTCATTGTTAGAAGAAGTGGATGAAAAGGCTTATCTTGATAAAGAAATGGTAAAGAAATATATAGGAGATAAATGTTTATATTATGAGCAACTTTTATCTTCTATTAAAAGTAGTTATGAAATTTATCAGATAAATAGTTTCTGGAGAAATAAGTTTAGGGATAGACAATTAATGGTTTCCAGACAACTTAGAGGAATAAGTGATATTATAGATAATTTTTCTAATTTAAAAACAAATAAAATGGGAAATAAGATAAGAAAAATTGAAGAATATAATAGTGAGATTTATCAGGTTGAAATTGATTCTCCATCTGGTGATAATAAATATAACATTAAAGTTAACTGTGAACCGTGTGCTGGTAATAATCCCTGTGAAAATCAGATACTTCATCACATTAATAAAGAATTTAATAATAATTTTAGAATAATAAAGAAAAAATGTGGTAGTAAATTAAAAGATAATCCCTGTGAAATAATCTATGCTCCGGAAGGAGATTATTCGCTTGACATATCTATTAAACAAATTTCATCTACTGATGATATATGTGGTGATACTTATCTTTATAAAAAATTGCATAACGGAAATGATTTGATTATTGTTAGTGATGGCATGGGAGTTGGGGAAATTGCTGCCCGGGAAAGCAAGACGGCTGTAACATTAATAAAAAAAATTGTTCAGGCAGATTTTTCCCTTGATTTAGCTATAAATACTATTAATTCTGCCCTTTTTTTAAGGTCCTATCAGGATAAGTTTACTACACTTGATATAGCTTATTTTAATACATTTACTGCTGAAATAGTTTTTAAAAAAATTGGTTCTGTTGCCAGTTTTATAAAAAGAGCCTGGGAAGTAAAAAAGATAAAATCATCTTCTTTTCCGGCGGGTATTTTCAATAATATAAATATAAATACTAAAAAAATAAAATTACAGAAAAACGATTTTGTTATAATGCTTTCAGATGGAGTTCTTGATAGCTATCAGAACAAAATTGATAAAGAAGAATGGTTATATGAATTGCTGCGCAATTCTTCTTTTGAAAGGCCTGATGATTTAAGGGATTATATATTAGAGAATGCTACTGAAAATTATAAATTTATTAAAGATGATATAACTTTAATTGTAATGAAAGTATTATAAAATAAAATTGCAGGATTTTCATACATTTATATAGAATAAAAAATTATAATAAGCTTTTAATAAAAGGGGATATCTGGTTTGGATTTATTAAATAAATTCAAAGAATATAATAAAAAAGAAGTGCTTTTTAAAAATGAGGATAATATTCTTTTGGGGGTCTCTGGTGGTCCTGATTCTTTAACTATGTTAAATTTATTTTTGAGAATTAAGAAAATCTATAATTTAAATATTGTAGTATTTCATTTAAATCATAAATTTAGAGAGGAGGCAGGAGAAGAAGCTGTTTATGTAAAAAGTATATGTCAGAAATCTAATATTCCAGTAATTATTAAAGAATATGATGTACCTGCTTTAATAAAAAGAGAAGCTTTGTCACCAGAAGAAGCGGCTAGAAAGATTAGATTTTCTTTAATGCAGAAAGAAGCCCGAAATTATAATATTAGTAAAATTGCATTGGCCCATAATAAGGATGACCTTGTAGAAACAATTTTATTACATATGTTTAGAGGGACAGGATTAAAGGGTTTATCTGGAATAGATCCGGTAACAGAGATAAATGGTATAAAAATTATTCATCCTCTTTTAAATACTAGTCGTTATGAAATTGAACAATATTGTCAGGAATATGATTTGGAGCCAAGATTTGATAAGAGCAATGAAAGTACAATTTATACCAGGAATAAAATTAGGTTGGATATAATTCCATATCTTGAAAAAAATATTAATCCTGGTTTAAAAGATGTAATGTTTAATATGTCTGAACTAATACGGAAAGAAAACTCATTTATGTCAAATTTAACAAAAGACTTTATTTCAGAGATATTAATTGAAGAAGGAAACAATTTAATCAGGGTGGATATTATTAAATTAAAGGATTCACCTGAGGTTTTGCGGATGAGAGCTATACAAAAAATTATTTATAAATTAAAAGATAAGGAAGTAAATGTTTATAATAATCACTTAAAACTTATTGGTGATTTAATATTTACAGGAAATACAGGTAATATGCTGGATTTGCCTGATGATATTAAAGTTAAGAAGTCATATGATAGTTTAATTTTTACTAAGGGTAATATTGAAATAAATTTTATTAAATTTGATGAAATCATGGAAATCCCTGGCAAAATAATTATAGCTAATAATCAAAAATTAGAATCCAGTTTATTATCTCCAGATAAAGATTGGGAAAAAAATAAGCTCAATCCAAATATATGTTTTTTTGATATTGAAGAAGTAACTTTACCTATTAGAGTAAGAAATAGAAAAGATGGGGATAGATTTATTCCGCTTGGTATGTCAGGATTTAAAAAAGTCAAGGATTTTTTTATTAACAATAAAATACCGAATAAAGAAAGGGATGCC
>CAZOON010000042.1:0-9174 GCA_964581445.1 uncultured Halanaerobiales bacterium
CATCCATGCTAGTTAATAATATTTCACCAGCCCCTAGTAATTCTGCCTTTTTCACCCATTCTATTACATCCATACCAGTTGGGGTTCGTCCCCCATTGATATAAACCTCCCATTTTAGTTTTTTACCCTCTGTCCTTTTGGCATCAACTGCCAGTACAATACACTGATTACCAAATTTTTTGGCACCTCTTTTAATTAATCCCGGTTCTTTAACCGCAGCAGTATTTATAGAAATTTTATCTGCACCTGCTAATAATATCTCCCTCATATCATCAATAGTCCTGATCCCTCCACCTATAGTAAAAGGAATGAAAACCTGAGATGCAGTTTTTCTTACAACATCAAGCATAATTTTTCTTTTCTCATTGGAGGCAGTTATATCCAGAAATACTAATTCATCTGCTCCTTCCCGGTCATAAAAGCGGGCAAGCTCTACAGGATCTCCTTCATCCTTGAGGTCTACAAAATTCACTCCCTTGACTACCCTACCATCTTTAACATCAAGACAGGGTATTATTCTTTTTGTCAACATTAATTGTCACCACCTATCTTGATATCTCCTTGATATAGGGCCTTACCAACAATTGCTTCTTTAATACCTATTTTATCAAGTTCAGCAAGATTGGCTTTACTTGATATACCACCTGAAGCTATAATGTTTAAATTAGTAGATTTTTTTAATAAACTAATACCAGAAATATCAGGACCAGACATCATACCATCACGGCTAATATCTGTATAAACAACATTTTTTATCCCCTTATTCTTCAGATCCCTTGCCAGATCTAGTACATCAATCTCACTTGTTTTTTCCCAGCCTTCAATTGCTACCTTTCCCTCTCTGGCATCTATACTGACGACTATATTATTTTTATCAAAGCTATCCATTAACCCATCTAATATATTAGGGTTTTCAATAACTGCAGTACCAATAATAACTCTATCAGCACCTGCCTCTAAATAATGAGCAAGGGTTTTCATGTCTCTAATTCCCCCACCAATTTGAACTGGTATTTCTATGTTTTTTATTATATTTATAATAAGATCCATCTGTACTGCTTTTCCCTCACGGGCTCCATCAAGATCTACTATATGTAGCTTCTTAGCACCTTTTTTTTGCCAATATAGCGCCATCTCTAAAGGGTCATCACCATAAACTGTTTCTTGATTATAATCCCCTTTTTTTAATCTTACACATTTAGCTCTTAATATATCAACTGCTGGAATTACTAGCATTATTAACCACCTCGCTAAAATTCTTTAAAAAGTGCAAACCTGTCACACTACTTTTTTCAGGATGAGCCTGTATACCCCAGATATTATCTTTTCGTATAAAAGAAGTAAATTTCATATTATCATAAACAGTCTTTCCTAGCCCTACATCTTCAAATGGCTCAGTATAGTAACTATGAACAAAATAAAAATAATCAGGCATATTAATACCTTTTAATAAAATATCATCTTTTAATAAATTTATATAATTCCAACCCATATGCGGAATTTTAGTAACCTTTTGTGGAGCAAATTTTTTCACTTTACCTCTAATTAGATTCAAACCTTCACTATCAGGGTCTTCTTCGCTTTCAGAAAATAATAATTGTAGTCCCAGACAAATCCCCAAAAATGGTTTTCTATCTTTTAAAACAGCCTCTTTTATTGGACCTACTAAATTACGCTCCTCCAGATTTTTCATTCCTTCACCAAAGGCACCTACTCCAGGCAAAATAATCCCGGCTGCACTTTTAATATCATCTATTTTTTTACTTAATTTCACCTGAATGTCTAAAAATTTAATTGCTCTGTGTATATTTCCAAGATTACCTACCCCATAATCTATGATTACAATCAATGCCTGCCCTCCTCATTCAGACTACCTTTTGTAGAAAGCGCCTTACCTTTAAGTCTATTATCAGGCCTTATTGCCTGGTCAAGGGCCCGACCAAAACCTTTAAAACATGCCTCTATTAAATGATGATTGTTTCCCCCATTCAACATCTTAAAATGAAGATTAAATTCTGCATTATTTGTAAGTGATCTGAAAAATTCCTCCATAAGCTCAACATGAAATTCTCCAACTTCTGTTCTGGTAAAAACTAAATCATCCTCATAATAAGGACGTCCACTTAAATCTATAGCTACCATTATTAAAGATTCATCCATAGGTAATAAGAGATTACCATATCTACTAATACCTTTACAATCACCGAGTTCCCTTTTTATTGCCTGTCCAATTACAATCCCTGTATCTTCAACTGTATGATGTTCATCTACATCTAAATCACCATTAACTGATAATTTCAGATCCATAAAGCCATGTTTTGCCATCAATTCCAGCATATGATTAAAAAAACCTATCCCTGTATCAAGTTCATACTTACCTTCTCCATATAAATTTAATTCAAGATTAATTTCAGTTTCAGCTGTCTTCCGTTCTATATTAATCATTAAAATCTACCTCCTAAAATATTTAAAATTATTTATTTTCCTTAAATCTGCTCGCAATAGCCTCTGCATGCGCATTTAAACCCTCTATTTTAGCAAAAGAAATAATATCATCTTTAATTTTATTTAAATTATCTTTTTGATAATAAATTATACTCGATTTTTTGATAAACTCATCAACTGTCAGGGGAGAAGAAAAAACCGCCGTACCTCCTGTAGGAAGCACATGATTTGGACCAGCCATATAATCCCCTAAAGGTTCTGGAGAATATTTACCTATAAATATAGCACCAGCATTTTTAATACCACCCAGCTCGGCAAAAGGGTCATTAATTAATAATTCCAGGTGCTCAGGTGCAAATCTATTGGCAAGACTTATACCTTCTTTTATTGAAGGCACCTCAATTATTAGAGCATTATTTTTAATGGCAAGTTTAGCAGAATTATTTTTCTCCTTTTCATCTAAAATCTCAGGTATCATTTCTATATGTTTTTTGCTGGTAGTAATCAGGGAAACTATAGCCCTGGGATCATGTTCAGCCTGTGAAAGCAAGTCAGAAACAATATAATCCATTTCTGCATTTTCATCAGCCAGGATCAAAATTTCACTCGGTCCTGCTAGCATATCAATATCAACATAACCATAAACTTTTTTCTTTGCTATTGTTACATAGATATTACCAGGACCAACTATTTTATTAACTGCTTTAATAGTTTCGGTCCCCATAGCCAGAGCCGCAACTGCCTGGGCACCTCCTATTTTATATACTTCTTCAACTCCACTTTCCTTTAAAGCAACAAGGTTATGAGGATTAATCTTACCATTTTCATCAGCAGGTGTTACAGCTACTATTTCTTTAACTCCTGCCACCTTTGCCGGTATTACGTTCATTAATACTGAAGAAGGATATGCCGCTCTACCACCAGGTATATATGCGCCCACCCTTTTAAGTGGATTTATTAACTGGCCCAGTATATTACCTTCATCTACAGTAAACCAATTTTTTTCTAATTGTTTTTGATGAAATGATTCAATATTATCTGAGGCCTTTTTCAAAATATCTAAAAAGCCTTCTTCTATGAGTTTATATGCTGAATTAAATTCTTCTTCTGATACACAAAGTGAGTCAAGCTTAGCACCATCAAATTTTTCTGTATATCTATAAAGTGCAGCATCACCCTCTTTTTCAACATTTCTTATAATCTCTTCCACCTTTTTTTCTACTTCTAATTCAAATTTGAAATTACGTTTATTCAATATTGAATCTAATTTTTCCGATTCATCAGGATACTTGATTACCTGCATCATTATTCCTCCCGTTATTTATTCTATTTACAAGTTCAATGATTTCATTATGCCTGGTTTTATAACTCACATTATTAACAATCAATCTGGCTGATGATTTTATAATCTCAGCTATTGGAATTAAATCATTCTTTGCTAAAGTTTTTCCACTTGAGCTAATATCAACTATGAAATCAGAAATTCCTACCTGAGGAGCAAGCTCTACAGAACCATTTAAATAAATTAATTCAACTTGAATTCCATTTTTTTTAAAAAAATTTTCAGAAATATTTGGGTATGAACTAGCTACTCTACTATGCTCGGGTATATCATAAATAGTTTTTATCCCGGAATCTGCAGGTACTGCTACTACTAAATTACATTCACCATATCCCAGATCCAGTAATTCATAAATATTTCTTTCATTCTCTTCAATTACATCTTTCCCTGTAATGCCAATGTCAGCAGCCCCATGTTCAACATAAGCAGGTACATCTTTAGGTTTAGCTAAAAGAAAACTGTTATTTTTTTTGTCATTAAATACTAATTTTCTGGATATGAGATCAATATCCAGTTCTTTTGATATGAGGCCCGCTTTCTGTAAACTTTCAATTACTGGACTTAATAATCTCCCCTTAGGAAGAGCAGTAACTAATTTATTCATAATTTATTAATCAACTCCTCCTGATTATATAAAGTAAATCTTTTTTCACTTGCTAAATCAAACAATTCAATCTCCTTGTCTTTAAATAATATCATCTTATTAAACCTTTGTTTTCGATAATTATCTATTAACTTTTTATCTATAAATTTATTTTCATCTATCTCAAAGATAAGATTTAAATCCTGAATATTACTTAAAAATTTAAACAATCTCTTTTTCCCTTCTCTTGAAAAAAGTAACTTAATTTTATTTTTATTATTTATAAATTCAAGTTCCTTCTTTTCTAAAGCAAGCCTTACTCGCTCCAGACCTATAGCAAAACCAACTGCAGGAACTTTCCTTGCAGAATATTTTTCTACTAAGTTATCATATCTGCCTCCCCCACAGATTGTATAACCCAGATTATTGGTAAAACCTTCAAAAATCAATCCTGTATAATATCCAAGTCCCCTGATTAAACCCAGGTCAAAACTAATATAATCCTCCAGACCGTATTCTTTGACATTTTCATATACAGTTCTTAATTCTTTTAATGCAAGTAGAGAGCTTTCATTATTCACCTTTTTTTCAACATCTGTAATTATCTCTATCCCACCACGCTTCAAAAATAAGTCAGTATCAAGTGCATTTGAGGCCAGATAATTTTTCAAAGCAACATAATTTCTCTGAATTAAATAATTTTTAATTTCAGCCTTTATATTCTCATTTATTTCCTTGTTATCAAGTATACCTTCAATATATTTTGTATGACTTAAATCAATTTTGAAACCCTTCAGCCCTGTATTTTTTAAGGCTTCTATGAGTAAAATAATTATCTCTATGTCAGCAAAACTATTTTTTCCAATAAACTCCACGCCAAGTTGAAATATCTCCCTATTTTTACCCATCTGTGGTGAATCATAGCGAAAAACCGGTGCATAATATGATAGTCTTACAGGCAAATTTAATTCTTCCATTCTGTTAGATACCGTCCGGGCGATAGGAGCAGTCATTTCTGGTCTTAAAGCTAATATATTTCCTTCATAATCAATAATTTTATAAAAATCTTTTTTCGTTTTTTGTTCCATTCCCAATAAAAGAGAATCATAATATTCAAGCATTGGAGTAATTATAGGTCGATAACCCCAGGTTTTAAATATTTCCTCAATCCTTTCTTTTAAATGAAAAAAAACCTCCGCTTTATCTGGCAAATAACTTTTTAAACCTTCCGGAGAATGCAGTAAATCATTTACATTATTCATATTATCACATCCAGATTATTTACTTTAGTTGTTTATTACTTTAATATACTGAAGTATAACATTTCATATTTATGCTGTCAAGATAAAATAATATGATTTCTTGACATAAAAAACCAACTCTTTACTACTATATTTTTTCATGATATACTATTAGTAACAAATTACGGGCTGTAGCGCAGTTTGGTAGCGCGCCACGTTCGGGACGTGGAAGTCCCCGGTTCAAATCCGGGCAGCCCGACCATAAAATTTACCCCTAATAGAGAATAAAACCCATTTCAATATGGGTTTTATTTTAAATTATACATATTATCTTTTTTTATATTTTTTCATTACTTTTAATATCTGCTCATCAAGTTTTTGACTTATTTTGACAACCTCATTTGAAGAGAATCTAAATTTTTTTGTTTTTGTTTTAAGCTCACTTTTCAGGTTATCACATTTATTCTCGATACCCTCCATGATTAGCATTATTTCCTCCCTTGAAATATTTTATAAATTATCCCATTTTTTAATAAATCGTTATCATTTAAAGAAGATAATATCATTAATTGTAAATATTTTCAAGTATTATTTTAAAAATAGTCAATTTGTGCAATGAGCTTGTTTTTTTAAACAAATTTCTTACAATGTTAAGATTTTTTTCAATTAACCCCATTCTGCTTTTCACTTCTATGAATATCCCTGGCAATTATTATACCAGAAACTGATGCCTGCATTAATCCTCTGGTAATACCAGCCCCATCACCACCAAGATATAAATTGTTTATTTTTGTTTCCAGATTTTTATTAACCTTTAATCTGGAGGAATAAAATTTAACTTCAACACCATAAAGCAAAGTATCGCGGGAATATATGCCTGGACTAATTTTATCAAGCGCAAGCAACATCTCAATAATATCAGTTAAATGCCGATATGGTAAAACAAGACTTAAATCACCGGGGGTTGCTTCACTTAAAGTGGGTTCAACTATACTACGGGCAATTCTTTCCGGAGTCGACCTTCTTCCAGTAAGCAAATCTCCAAGCCTCTGGACTATAACTCCACCACCGAGCAGATTGGCCAATTTTGCTATATCTTTTCCATAAGTAATTGGCTCATGAAAAGGCTCAGTAAATGTTTTGCTAACCAGTAAAGCAAAATTAGTATTTTCTGTTTTTATATCTGAATGGCTATGTCCATTCACAGTTATCAATCCCTGATTATTTTCATTAACCACCTCACCATATGGTGACATACAAAAGGTTCTTACTTTATCATCAAATGTTGGTGTATGATAAACTAATTTTGTCTCATAGAGATTATCTGTTAATTCTTTTGCTATTACTGCCGGCACTTCAACCCTGACTCCAATATCCACTGGATTAATAGACATATCAATATTAAGTGATTCTGCTTTTTTGCTTAACCATTCTGCATTTTCTCTTCCCGGGGCAATCACTACATATCTCCCCTTAATTTTTTCACCTTTTTCTGTAATTACACCATGTATTTCTTCATTTCTAATAATAAGATCAGTTACATTAGTACCAAATCTAATCTCTACCCCATAATCCTCTATAAAATCCTGCATATTTTGCAAAACAACCTGACTATATCCTGTACCCAGATGCCTGAGTTTAGCAGGAATAAATTTGAGATTTGCCTTTATAGCTTTTTTCTTTATTATATCCTGTTTTTCATTATTCTCCCCAAATATTCTGTCAGGAGCTCCAAATTTTTGATAAATTTTGTCTGCATATTTAATGTTTTTGAAAAGTTGCTCTTTTCCAATATAATCATCCAGATTACCACCAATATTAGGAGATAATGATAATTTGCCATCACTATAAGCACCTGCTCCACCCCAGCCTGATACTATAGCACAACTGGGACAATTGACACATCCCATACCAGGATTTTCATTCATCGGACATACCCTTTTAGCAAGGTCAGTACCCTTTTCCAGCATTAAAATATTCATATCTGTATCTTGATTAATCAGTTCAATGACTGTAAAAATTCCAGTTGGTCCACTACCGACTACAATTAAATCATACAACATTTGCTTCCCTCCAATTACTTTGTTTATATCAAATCTTTGTTTAAATTAACCTTAACATATATTCAATTAAAAAGATATAAATCCTTTTTTAATATTAAAATTTTTTGCTTATATTAATAAATATTATTTAAATGGTGAAATTTCCGACATTTGATGTAATATAAATCCTAAATACAATTGAAGTAGTGCAATAATTATAATTGTTCCAAATGTGCTAATAATATTGGCAATAATTAAAAAATCATATAAACCATGTAGTACACTTACTATAAGAAGACCACGTAGTAAATAACTTTTACTATTATTAATCTCTGACACTGCAAAATAAAAACCAAAAATCCCACTAAAAGAGGCGTGAGCAAGACTTGTCAACACAGCCCTTATAATACCAACCTTATATCCGTATAAAATTGTATAAAATAAATTTTCAAAAGCCGCAAAACCCAGTCCCACTGTCACACCATAAATAATACCATCAATTGGCTCATCAAAATCAGGATGAAGATGATGGGATTTATAAATTGCAAAGCCTTTAACTCCCTCTTCAATTATACCTATAAATAATATTGCAGATATTAATAAAATTATTAAAGATACATTTTTTTCAAAAATATGACTAAATGGAGATTCAAGTAAACTCGCAGGATAAACAATTATCATTCCCAGGAAAAAATCTCTAATTATAAGACGGGCTGGTTCAGGATCATACTTGTCCTTTCTATAAAAATACCAGACCCATAATATCCCGGGCAAAATAGATACTGCAAACAAATAAAAGAGGTGAATCTCAAACACCCCCTTTATTGATTTTTCTTGGAATAATGTATTCCTCAATATTACCCCTGATATCCCGTAATTTCCAGATAATTTTATCTCTCTTTAATAAAGGTTTCAATGTTGCTTTATAATCTGCAATTTGATAGGGTAAACGAGTTTCAAGTGCTCCATAAGGACAGGATTTTATACAGGCCATGCAGTCCCAACATTCAGCCTGATTTCTTATTTCCACTTTCCCTTCTTTATTAATAAATATTAAATCTCCAGGACAATTTTCTACACATAATGGTTCTTCTCGTCCCTTACAAACAGTACATAATTCTTTATTAACATATATACCCATAAATTATGCCACCTCATTAAACAATTTTTTTATATGGCCTCTCATATATTACTATACTATCATTAATTAGTTTACTATTAACAAATTTAAGCCAATTTTCATCATCTCTATCAGGATAATCTGTTCTGGTCTGATAAATTGGCCATCTTGTTTCCTTTCTATATAATAGATGGTGAATTAAAACCCGGGCAACATCAATTCTATCTATAACTTCATGACAATTCATTAATTCATGAAAATTATTTGCCTTCATATCATTATGTCTAAATGTAGGATATTTTTGATGTATTAGTGTGAGAGTAAATAATATTTGAAATATTATGACTATCCAATGTTTTAAAATTAATTTCCTCGATACAAAACTTTCCGGAGGGACAGTA
>CAZOON010000043.1:0-9151 GCA_964581445.1 uncultured Halanaerobiales bacterium
AAAATTATTTCCTGAAGTAAAAGTAAGTAGTGATTTTGAAGATTTAGATGATATGGATTTAATCTCAAACCCCCGGGCAACAATTAAATACCTGGTTCTGAAATTACGTAATTTTATCGATAATGGATATATGGAGAAAGAATGGTGGCTGGTATATAACTGGTATTATCAAAATAAAAAATGGAAAGCAAGTATAGATAAAATCCTTAAAGCGCTTTTTTACAGTAATTTGCTACAAAATATAGATAAAAAGAGGATAGCTAAATTATATGAGCTGCCTTTGAGAAGCAGTGTATCCAGAATTGAAAAATATTTTGAATGTCCCTTTGCTCACTATATAGATTATGGATTAAGACCTCGCCCCAGAAAAGAATTAGAAGTAGATTATCGTGATATAGGTAGTTTTATGCATATCTTTATTGAAATATTTTTTAGAAAACTTCTTGTTTCTAATTTTAAATGGATGAATATAAGTCAGGATGAAATTAATTTAATTGTTGAAAAAGTAATGGAAGAAATTAATCATAAAAAAATAAGTAAAGTTTTTGAAAATAATAGTAGAGATAATTATTTGATTAATAAATTAAAACGTACAGGAAGAAGGACTATTGAGGTTTTATTAAAACATCTAGAGTTTGATAATTATACACCTTCGTTTTTTGAACTGGACTTTTCTAAAAAAGGTGAATTTCCAGCTCTGGAGCTCAGTTTGAATGATGAAGAAAAAATGTATATTGAAGGAAGAATAGACCGTGTAGATCTGGCAGATAATGGTCTTGTGAAGATTATTGATTATAAAAGTGGCAATAAAGATTTTGATTTAAGCAGGCTTTACCATGGTTTGCAATTACAATTAATTGTTTATATGAGTGCTATTCTTCATACCAATAAAAATTACAGGCCAGCTGCTGTGTTTTATTTTAAAATTGATGACCCTTTACTGGATGGTAAAAAGATAAATATTAATAATATTGAAAAGGAAAGATTAAAGAAATTTAAATTGAATGGCCTGGTTTTAGATGATATGGAAATATTTAAATCTCTGGATAATGAACTTGAGCAGGGGGGGAATTCCTTAATTATACCTGTTAGATTAAAAAAAGATGGTAAACCCTATAAATATTCTTCTGTTATTGATGAAGATAATTTAAAAAAATTAATAAATTATGTTCATAAAAAAATAAGTGAGGCAGGCAGGGAAATAATAAAAGGGAAGATAAATATAGAGCCGGTTAAATATTCTTCCAGGACTGCCTGTGAATATTGTGATTATAAATCAATCTGTAAATTTGATAGAAAAATAAGCTCAAATCAATATAAAGTTCTTAATAAAAAAGATAAAGATGAAATATTTACTTTACTTTCAGAAGAAGTAGAAGGGGTTGATGAGCTTTGAGGTGGACAAAAAATCAGCAGATGTTAATTGAAAGCCTGCGGGAAAAAAATTTACTGGTTTCTGCAGCTGCAGGGTCAGGTAAGACAACGGTTATGGTAGAGAGAATACTTGACCTGATAATTAATGATAAGGCAGACCTTGCAAAAATGTTAATTGTTACATTTACCAGGGCAGCAGCTGCAGAAATGAGGCAAAAAATTCAGGATTCACTTGAGGAGCATCTGGAAAAAAATAAAGATAGTTTTACTCATCTCAGGGAACAACTGGATTCTTTAAACAGAGCTCAGATAAGTACAATTCACTCTTTTTGTATTAGCATAGTAGAGGAGAATTTTCATCTTCTTGATATAGACCCCACACTCAGGACTGGAACTGATACAGAAATAAATATTTTAAAAGAAGAGGCTGTTAATGAAGTATTAGAAAAATATTATAAAGAGCTTGACGAGCCTTTTATAAAATTTGTTGAGACTTTTTCTGGGAATAGAAATGATTTAAAAATAGTTGATATTATTCTGGATATTTACAATTTTAGTAGAAGTAAAACAGAGCCAGAAACCTGGCTTAATGAAACAAAAAATATGTATGAGATTAATCCTGATTATTTTGAAAAAAATATCTGGTTAAGTACCATTAAAGATAAGTATAAGATTCAGCTGGAAGGATATTTAAATTTATTAAATAGGGCAAAGGACTTATGTATCAAAGATGGGGGCCCTGAGGAATATGAAGAAACTATTAATAAGGATATTGAAGGGCTAAATAATTTGCAATTTCTTCTGATGACTGACTTTGACAAATTTTGTTTAAGCATTGATAAATATAAATTTTCGCGTTTAAAAAGTATCAGAGGGGGAAGAAAAGAGTTAATCGACAAGAGCTTAATGGATAAAGTGAAAAGATTAAGGGATGATTATAAAAAAGGTCTAAGAGATTTGAAGAAGGTTCTGGATAAAAACGGTAAAAAAGTTTTTATAGAGGAGATTATTAATCAGTTTCCTGTGATTAATGTTATCATTGAAATAGTTAAAGAAATGTCAAAAATTTATCAAAATAAAAAGATAAAATCAGGACTTCTTGATTTTAGTGACCTTGAGCACTATGCACTTCAGGTTCTAGAAAATGAAAAAATAAGAAATATATATAAAAATAAGTACGATTATATCTTTGTTGATGAATATCAGGATTCTAATTTAATTCAAGAGAAAATTATTAATTTTATTAAACGTGCAGATAATCTATTTTTAGTTGGAGATATTAAACAGAGTATATATCGTTTTCGTCTGGCAGACCCTTCATTATTTCAGGAAAAATACGATAGTTATGACCTGGACTGGGATAGTGATAGCCTGGATAAAAGAGTGGATCTTAATAAAAATTTCAGGAGTAATAAAGATATACTTAAT
The DNA here is from genome assembly GCA_964581445.1 of uncultured Halanaerobiales bacterium. Lineage (GTDB taxonomy): Bacteria > Bacillota > Halanaerobiia > Halanaerobiales > CAZOON01 > CAZOON01. The sequence goes on from CAZOON010000043.1 coordinate 2,803, forward strand.
GGTGTTAATTACCTGTTTAAAAACCTTATGAGCAGGAATTTTGGAGAAATAGATTATAATCAGGATGCCTATTTATACAGTGGTATTGATTTTCCTGAAAGTTCGCTGCCTGGTATTGATCTAAATATTTTAGATTATAATACTGAAGAAATAGAAGATGATGATTTAATTAATTTAAGCAGGATTGAGGCAGAGGCAAAGTTAATTGCAAAAAGAATTAAATTATTGATTGGAAAAGAAATTTATCTTCCGAGAGAAGAAAAATATAAAAAAATTGAATATAATGATATAGTAATTTTACTTCGCAGTCCAAGATTTAAAACTGACAGTTTTCAGAAGATATTTTCTGAAGAGAATATTCCTTTATATATTGATGATAATAGTGGTTATTTTGATACGATGGAAGTAAAAGTATTTTTAAATCTATTAAGATTAATTGATAATAAAAGACAGGATATACCATTATTAAGTGTAATGAGATCAGTGATTACTGATTTTAAAGAGGAAGAATTAATTGATATCAGGATTGAACATAAAGATGTTTCTTTTTATGATGCAATTGAAAATTATATTGATAAAAAAAATAATAAATTATCCTTTAAGCTCAAAAATTTTATGAATAACTTAAATCAGTGGGCTGATGAAGCTCGCTATAAAAAGATTGATGAATTTATCTGGAATATATTACTTGAAACGAACTTTTATAATATTTGTGGGGCTTTGTTTGCCGGTGAAAAAAGACAGGCAAATTTAAATTTGTTAGTTGAGAGGGCCAGAAAATATGAAAAAAACTCTACAAAAGGTTTATTTAACTTTATTCGTTATATTGAAAAACTAAAGGGAAGTGGTAGTGATTTAGGGACAGCAAAGATAATGGCAGAAAATGATGATGTAGTTAGATTGATGAGTATACATAGAAGTAAAGGATTAGAATTTCCAGTTCTTTTTATTGCAGATCTTGGAAAGAAATTTAACTTACAGGATTTAAGAGATGATATTATTTTGCATAAAGACCTGGGTATTGGAATGAAATATGTTGATTTAAAAAACAGGATTGCTCTACCGTCATTAGCGCAATTAGCAATAAAGGAAAGAAAAAAATTGGAATCATTATCTGAAGAGTTGAGGATACTTTATGTAGGAATGACAAGGGCAATTAATAAACTTATTTTAACTGGTTCAGTAAACAATATAAGAAAAAGAAGTGAAAGATGGTTAAAAGGGACTCAGCTAAATAATTTACTTTCATCCAGTAACTATCTTGACTGGATTGGAAGCGCAATTATTTTTCATAATGATGCTGAAATATTAAGAAATATTACTGGATTGGATGAAGATGAAATTAATATAAATGAAGATAAATCGAGCTGGAATATAAGTATTAATAATTTAAATGAACTGGAGATTAAAGCAATTACAGATAAAAGCAATAGAGAAGAAATACAGGAAAGACTTTATTACCCGGAAAAATACATTTTAGAAAAAGGGAAAGATGAAAATGTTGCAAGGGCTTTAAACTGGGAATATCGATATAGTGAATCATCTGAAATACCTTCTAAATTGTCTGCTTCTGATATAAAAAATGAAAAGGAAGGAATAAGTTTACTTGAAAGGATAATATATCGTGAACAAAATCTTAGCTTACTCCCTGATTTGAATGTAGAAAAAAATGAATTTTCTGCAGCTGAAAAGGGGAGTATTATGCATTTTGCCATGCAACATATTTTCCCTGCTGGAAAAATTTCCAGAGAAAATATTATAAAAGAAATAAATAAAATGATTGAGAAAGAATTGTTAAGTAAAGAAGAGGCCAAAACTATAAATATAAATAAAATTATTAATTTTTATAAGGGAGAATTAGGTCAAAGATTACTAAATGCCGATATAATTGAGCGTGAAAAGGCATTTGTATTGAAAAAAAGAGCAGTAGATATTATTAATGATTTAAGTGATACAGATGAAGAAGTATTGATTCAGGGGATAATTGATTGTTTCTTTATTAAAGATAATAGACTGGTATTAATAGATTATAAAACCGATAGGGTAATAAACGGTGATATTTCCTCAATTGTGAAAAGATACAGGAAGCAGTTGGCGCTATATACAGAGGCCCTGGAATCATTAATGAAAAAAAATGTGAATGAGACTTATCTTTATTTGTTTGATCTTGATAGAGAGATATTAATAGATAATTATTAAGTGGTATTATATACTTTATTAATAAAAACATCCACTACTTCTGGGGAGAATTGACTGCCTCTATTTCTTTTGATTTCATTGATAGCTTCCTTAGGAGATAGGGCATTTCTATAAGCTCGGTTTGATCTCATGGCATCCCAGGCATCGGCCAGGGTTAAAATCTGTGAGATTAAGGGTATTTCATTGTTTTTTAGACCTTTAGTATATCCCTTACCATCCCAGCGCTCGTGATGGTAGAGGACATAATTAGCAATATCTTTCAATTCTTTTGATTCAGATAATACCTTATAACCCCAGTAGGGATGCTTTTTAACTGTCTCGTATTCTTCAGATGTCAGTTTGCCTTTTTTATTTAATATGTTATCAGGGATTAAAACCTTACCTATATCGTGTACTAGCCCAGCCCAGTATGTTTTATAAATATCTTTAAAACTGAGATTCATTTCCTTGGCAATCTTCAGGGAAAGGTTGGCTACATTTTGAGAATGGCCACTGGTATATTTATCATGTATTTCCAGCATTTTTGTAATGGATAATATTATTTCTTTAGTAATCTTACCCTGTATTTTGTTGTAACTTTGAAAGGTATAAAAAGCTGTAGCAAGGTTTTTTATAGCCTCTAATATTTTGATAGATTCCTGGGTAAATTTTTTCTCATTTTCAATTGATATATGCATACATATTCCTGCAACAGAGCTATTATCAATGATTAAATCAGAGCTCAGGGTTTCTTTAACAGGTTTTGTTGCTTTTAAATATAATTCTTTTTTATTTTTATTGAGTTTTTTATAGATATTATTAATTGAATTTTTTTCAATATTTACTCCATTAAATTCAGATATAAAAATATTATCAGGTATTTCGAGTTTGTTTAGAATGCTTTTATTGAAACCGACGGTTTCAATAAAGTTGACTTTTTCATCTTCATATAAATGTATACTTCCATAATCAGACTCAGGTATTAATAAGATTGCCACATGGAGAAGGTCAGCAAAAAATTCCTCAACATCTTCTATTGAGCTGTTACTGAGATTGCAGGTAATAGATATAATTTTTTCCAGATTTTGCGAAAGATTATTGGCCCTGATATAGGATTGTTTTAATTCATTATTGGTAGCACTTATAATACTATTGTAAGCTTCCAGTTGTTCATAATTTGCAACTAATTCTTTAGCCATTTCAGTATAACTTGAATAAATATTGTTGATTTCAATAATATTATTATTTTTTATATCTAAATGACTATTTCTTGTTTTGGAAAACCTGTCCATATCATGAGATATGGAAGATATGTTCTCAGTTATTGTGTGAATTTCTTTTTTAAGATTATTCCTGAAAATTAATAGTATTAATGTTAAGATGATAATGGCAGATGTAATAACTATAAAAACTGTAAACATAGTTGAATAATTTACATTAACCCTGATAAAACGGTCACCGTACGTAGAATCCCAGCTTTTATAATATGCTTTTTTAAAGAATGTTATATCTTTTTCAATCATATTTCCACTTTCAATAGATTTCTGAAAGATTACAATCTCTTCATTACTGATATTTTCATAATTATTTTCTATCAAGGGCTCAAAGGCATATGTAAACAATTGAACATCCATATAATTTTTACTATTTAGTTTATCTATTTTTTTAACAAGTAGTTTTTGAAGATTATTAAAAGAAATGCCTAATTCCAGGAATGAATTATCTTTTAGACGAACATAAGCATATATCCTTAAATCACCTGAGATATCTTTGGCAAAGGGCAATAATTTTATTTCTTTTTTATGCAAATTATTAATTTTTTCCCATAGAAGTTGATATTGAGATAGGTTCAGACCTTTATCTGCAGGATAATTTGTCAAAACTATTTCGCCATTTTTATCAATTAAATAATAATTAACTTTATTTATATTAAAATCATTTTTATATAAATTATTATTTCTGCTTTTTAATAATTTATTTTTTAATTTTCCTATCTCATTATTTAAAAAATCGGCCCTATTTTTTTCTGGAATATTGTTATATAAATATATTAAAGAATCTTTCATTTCATTATAATAAGTATCCTCGATTTTTCCCAGTATATTGTCAGTGTCAGCAAAATAGTAATTAAGGTTTGTACTCAGGATTTCTTTTTCCCTCAGATAAATTTTTCTATATGCTATATTATATATAATTCCTGATGATATTAATAAAATTAGTAAAATAATGATGAAATTTTTTTTAATTATTTTATCGATATATCTGTCTAAAGTGATTTTTTTCATGAAATATAACCTCGTTTATATTGTGACTTAATAATTATTTCAAATTATGCAAAATAAGCTATTTTATTATATTTATTTAAACAGAAAAAACTATAATCCTTTATTTATTTGGCATAAATTCGTCTTATTTCGATAAATATTGCAATTTATTTAAAATTAAGTCTAATGAACTATTCAATCAATATTAATACTCTTTGTTCTTCCCCAGTGAAAGGCAAAGGGTATGGTTACCAGTATTGTTGCAAAGATTAAAGGTAGATTTGTATAATTGAATAGGTAGCTATATGTTTTGAAAAAAGTAAATATTCCTAATGATAATATCGAAAGGGATAGCATTTTTTTAAATAGCTTTTCATTAATTATTTTTACAATGTTTACTGATATAGGTATTGATAATATAGCACCAGCAATTAAAGAAAGTCCCAAAAAATAGTCCGATTTTCCCTGATTAATCATGAAATAAGTAATTGTTCCCACCAGGCTTGTTAGACCTTCTGCAAGTGAGGTTATCCCCACTGCATTTTTGCTTTTTAAACCAGATAAAAGTTGGCCACCCGTTACAAGTGGGCCATATCCTCCTCCGCTCATTCCTTTATTAAAAGAGGCAGTAATACCAAGAAAGAATATCTTTAACCAGGAAAATTTATATTCTTTTTTGATGGAAGTAAAGGTACTTACCCCAATTATCATTAATAGGAAAGAAATATATCCAGTAATAAATGTTTTTGATACTGATATGGCAATAAAAGCAGCAAATACAGTTCCGACTATACTACAGGAAGCAAGGATAATAGCAACTTTAAATTCACGGCTTTTTATACTTAAATTTACATTACCTTTTTGATGATGCATTAAAGCTGATAGTAAACCTGTAATAAATTCAGATAATAATATTAAAGGTATTATCTCCAGAGGCTCAAAACCAATAAATATTAAAATCGGTGTTAAAATTGTGCCATATCCCATACCCAGTGATGAATCAATTGATTCACTAAAAAAGGCTATTAAAGCGACACTTATGTATTTAATCGGCATTTTATTTCCTCCTGAGTATTTTACTTTTTATAATATATTCATAAAAATTTAATAGCGTGCAAAAAGTTTTAAATTATAATTATAATAAAGTTTTTAAACTAAGATATAATATTAAGCAGATTGGGGTTTTCAAATCTTGTGCATTATTTCTATCCAGCAGTCGGTTATGCCGGTTTTCTATTGCTGGCCGGATTAACTATAGGTATACTGAGAAGATAGTATCAAAACTTAGATGAATATGTTATAATATGTATTGAAACTAAATACATAAAAGGAGTGTTTTTTTATGAATAATCCTGTTCCAAGGGTCGCAGCTATACATGATCTTTCTGGTTTTGGTAGGGCTTCTCTTACAGTAATTATACCCATTTTATCAAATATGGGTGTTCAGGTATGCCCGGTGCCTACTGCTGTATTATCAACTCATACAGGTGGGTTTGAGAATTATAAATTTATTGATCTTACTGAGCATTTAGAAGATTATATTGAGCACTGGTTTAAACTGGGAATAGAATTTAATAGTATTTATAGTGGATTTTTAGGCTCAATAACTCAAATTGATATAGTTTCTGATTTCATAGAAAAATTTAGAGCTGAAGAACAATTAGTGGTTGTTGATCCAGTTATGGGTGATGATGGAAGGACTTATGATACTTTTGGGGAAGATATGATTAGAAGGATGCGGGAATTAATTGCTAGAGCAGATATGATAACACCAAATTTAACTGAAGCTGCCTTTTTGCTTGATGAAAATTATCATTTAGATATAAAAGAAGATAAAATTAAAGACTGGCTTATACGGTTATCCGATAAAGGTCCTGATACAGTAATTATAACTAGTGTACCTGAAA
>CAZOON010000044.1:0-9132 GCA_964581445.1 uncultured Halanaerobiales bacterium
ATTATGATCATAGTAAGATATATTTGCTGATGAAACAGCTCCTATCACTTTAATAATACCTGTTTCAATATTTTTTTCTGTGACAATTCTACTTAATTCATTAAGTAAATCCTTACCTTTTTTAAGTCCAGCCATAAATATTTTTCCACTTTCATATTTTTCTATCATTATTTTTCTCCTTTCAGTCTTTTTAAGTTATTTTTAGCTTTAATATAATCAACGTTAATTTCAAGGGCTTTTTTATAATATTCTAAAGCTAAATCATACTCATTTAAATTTTCATAAACTATACCAAGGTTATTGTAAATAAAAGCTACCTCAGGTTCAAGATTAACAGCTTTAATTAAATATTTTTTTGCACTTTTATAATCACCATTTTTAATATATAGGTATGATAAATTATTTAATACATAATAATTACTATTATTTAAATTCATTGCTATTTTAAAGTTTTCTTCTGCTTTTTGAAAACTGTCTTTTTGCATATATATAAGTCCCAGCAAATTGTAAATTTGTTCATCTGTTTTAATGTTTAATTTTTCTAGATGTGATTTGGCTTTTTCATATTTTACAAGATGATAGTAGGCCCTGCTAAGATTTAAAATTATTTTATAATTATCAGGATTTATATCTTTTGCTAATTTAAGTGAGTTAAGAGCAAGTGAATACTCCTTTATTTTTAAATGACTTAATCCTAAATAATAGTATACAGATGAATTTTTCGGATTATTAATTGCAAAACTATTAAGTTTTTCTATTGCTTCTTGATATTTGCTTTGATTATAAAAATTAATGCCTTGTTCTAAAAGATTTGCTGCATTAATAATTGGAGATATCATTATAATTACTAAAAATAATAAAATTAAAATATTTTTCTTCATAATTATTTAGCCCCCTTATTTTTATAATCATCACATAATTTATTAATAAAACAATCATTACAGAGAGGATTTCTTGCCTTACACACATTCCTCCCATGAATAATTAACCAATGATGCAAGTCGAGCCATATCTTTTGAGGAAATTTTTCCATCAATGATTTTTCAACTTCATATGTATTTCTACTATTACAAAGTCCCAGGCGATTAGAAACCCTTAGAACGTGAGTATCAACGGGAATTGCATTTTTTTTAAAAGCACAGCCTAAAACAACATTTGCAGTTTTTCTTCCTACACCTGGAAGTTTCATAAGGTCATCTCTTGTATCGGGAATTTTACCATTATACTTATCAATAATTATTTTACTTAAATTTATTATATATTTACTTTTATTTTTATATAGTCCTATACTTTTTATTTTTTTTTCTAGCTCTTTTTGCTTCAAATTTACAAAATCTTTAGGTTTATTATAAACTTTAAATAGATTTTTTGTAACTTTATTTACCTGAATGTCAGTTGTTTGAGCAGATAAAACAGTTGCTATTAATAACTCAAAAGGTGTGGAAAAATTTAAGGCAGTAACTGGTTCAGGATAATTTGAAGCAAAAAGTTTTATTAATTTATCTTTTTTAGAAATCTTATTCATATTTAACCCCCTTTATATTGGACTAATTTAATTAAAAATGTTAACATATACCTGATATATTTAAATTATTATTTATTATAACATATATAATAAAAGAAATTAAGGGAGGATTTATTCATGGAACGTATTATTGGAATTGATATTGATGGAGTTATTACTGATGAAAATCATAAAAACCAAAATATTTGGCATAATGCATTATGTACCTATCTGGGTAGAGATATAGAAAGAAAAAAAGATGATTATAATTTTACTGAGGCTTATAATCTAAATCTTGAAATAATACAGGATTTTGTTGAAAATAATGTTCATAAAATATACAAGAATGTTAAGCCCAGAAAATATGTAAAAACGATATTTAATAAATTATTAGACTGGAATTTTAAAATATATTTAATAACTGCTCGTCATGAGGAATATAGAAAATTAACTGAAAAATGGTTAGAAAAATATAATATTCCTTATCACAAACTATTTCATGCCGATGATAAAGCTACCATTGCCAGTAAGCTTGGTATTAATATTTTTATAGAAGATAATAAGCAAAATACAGTAGATTTATTAAAAAAGAATATTATTGTATTACTTTTCAACAAATATCATAATAGAGATTTAAATAAGCAAAAACATCTCTATCGTGTTCAAAGTTGGATGGAAATAAATAATCTTATAATTAAATTATTTAATATAGATGAAGATATTAATCATCTCTATAAGAGCTCTTACCAATAAATTCTCGAATAATTGATTGAGAGGGGATATCTTCATCTGGCAACATATTAAAACAATTTAAAATTTCTAATAATCTTTTTGCTTCATAGTAACTTTTCTGGTCTTTCGTGATTTTTTTTAAAAGGGGCTCGATATATTTTTTTAGCAATGCAAGCTCATATATCAAAGCAGAATTAAACATAATATCAGCTTTTTCTTGATATGGAAAAATATTTTTTTCTTCACCTACTCTTACATCAGGCCACCACCTGATTGTTGTATCAGCATCATGGCCTCTAAAAAGATTATCTCTTATAATCCTTCTTATTAATCTTGTGTCTGTAGTTGGTATTCTATTGTGATGATTGATATTTAATTGGGTTAGTGCGCTCACATATATTTTAAATTTATAATTTTCAGGAATTATATTTGTAAGATCATCATTTAATCCATGAATTCCTTCAATTAATATTATTTGATCAGGGTCTATTTTAAGATTGTTCCCCCTGTATTCTCTTTTACCTTTTATAAAATTAAAACTGGGGATTTCTACCTTTTCACCCTGTAATAATCTTAATAAATCTTTATTTAAAAGTTGAATATCAATGGCATTAATATCTTCAAAATTATATTTACCATTCTTATCTACAGGGGTCTTTTCTCTATCTACAAAATAATCATCAATAGAGATAGAAATAGGTCTTATTCCATTAATTCGTAATTGTGTTGATAGACGATGGGTAAAAGTAGTTTTACCTGATGATGATGGTCCTGCAATTAGAGCAATTTTTTTTGTTTCAATATTTTTATAAATCATATCAGCAATATTTGCAATTTTTTTTTCATGTAGAGATTCGCTTATCCTGATAATTTCTTTATAATCATTACTTTCAATAGATTGGTTTAAATCACTAACATATTCAATACCAAGATTTTCTCCAAGATTTTCATATTCCAAAAAAATATTTGCTAATTTAGGTTGGTCTACAAAATCAGGAACAGTATAAGGAGCATCCATTGTGGGAAAAAGAACTATAAAACCAGGCATTCTATAATGTAGTTTAAATTTTTTTAGATAGGATGTGTTTGGAACCATATTATAAAATAAATAATCATAATAGTCATTTATTTTATATAGAATATTTTTATCATTTAATTGTTTAAAATATTCAAATTTACAATTTATAGTTTTTTTATCTAAAATTTTTTTTGCCTCTAAATTTGAAAGTTCTAATTTTTTTATTTCAATATTTTTTTCAACCATTTCGCTCATATATTTCTCAATATTTTTTAATTCTATCCTGGTTAAGGGCTTATCTTTATGAATTTCACAATATATACCATTACTCAGGGAATGTTCAATAGAAAGGTCAGCATTATCATAGAGCTCACAAACTGACTTTGCCAGTAATAATAATAATGATCTTCTATATATTCTGTTTCCTAATTCATCTTTTAAAGTAACAAACTTTATGGATGAATTATTACTTACTTTATCATTTAATTCATATATTTCATTATTTATTATAGCTGCAACAATAATATTTTTGTAATTTAGATTAAGTTTTTTTATTATCTCGTTAACCGTTATTCCTTCATTAAAATTAAATCCATTATTATTTAAAATTACTTTAATCATAATTTAACCCCCCATTTTTATTTTTTTTAATGATTTATTAATTTCTAGTTTTACATTTGTATCTTTCTCTTTATTTAGCATATTCATTAAAATTTGTTTATCATTTTTCTGATTTAATTCTCCTAGTGCCCATACTGCATAATATCTAAGGATTGGTGAATTATCATCTAGATATTTAGAAATATAATCTTTATATTTTAATAATTTTTTATTAGCGATAATAATAATTGCATTTCTTTTTAGAATTCTTGTACCTTGCCAGGATAATGCTTTACCATTAATTCTTTCTTTAAGCTCTTTATTATTTAAGTCAAGGATAGTTTTTAAATTGAGTCTTGAATCAGGATAAAATTCAGGATGTATATTTAAAGGTATATTTTTATTATAAGGACAAACATCCTGACATCTATCACAACCCCAGAGAGAATTACCAATTAACTTTCTTTTTTTATCTGATATAATCCCTTTTTCCTGAGTAATATTACTAAGACAATTGTCTGGAATAAAATAATTATTTTTTTGCAGTGCTTTTCCAGGGCAATTATCAATACAAAGTGTACAGTTTCCACAGTTATTATTAATTTTTTTATCAAATATAAGCTCCAAATTTGTAATAATTTCTCCTAAAAAAATATATGAACCATACTCAGGATTTATAATATTATTATTTTTTCCTATCCAACCGATACCAGCTCTATATGCTATTTCTCTATCTAATATTGCTCCGGTATCACTATATGCTTTATATTTTAAATCTGTACTCAAAGTTTTAATATAATCAATTAATAAATTTAATTTTTTTTTCATTATCATATGATAATCTAATCCCTGTGTATATGAAGAAATAAATAATTCTTGATTATTGTTATAATTTTTATTAGCATAGGACAGAGCAACTGCAATTATTGATCTGGCTTCAGGGAGATGTAATTTTGGAGTAGTTAATAATCTAATATCCTGATTAGTAAAGATTGAAAGATCCTCTTTTTTCTTTCTTTCAATCAATACTTTATAAGCTCGATTAAATGGTTTAGCAGAACATATACCTGCAAGGTCAAATCCAATATCTTTAGCCTTATCTTTTATTAAACAGCTCAATTTTTCTGCTCTTTTTATTTTTTTAAAAGTCATTTTTCATATCTCCATAATTTTAAAAAAGTATATTATTATTATAACAAAAAATAAAACATTTTAAAAAAACCCGGGGATATGAACTGCCCCGGGCAAAAAATCATGAGTTAATTATTTTATTTTTTTTCTTTATTAGATTTTGTAGCTTTACTGACAGTAACATAAAGTCCTCCATAAAGTACTACAACAGCAAAAATAAACATAACTATAGCTGAAAAACTCATTACTCAATCTCCTCCTTCTATCTTATAACCTGCTACTTTCATCAAGTGAATCAGCTACATTATCCTTCATACTACCCAGTACAAAAACAATAATGATCATAGCGATTAACATACCCCAGCCACCTAGCCATTGGAATTTAAGGGCATAACCACCATATGGTTCAGTGATATTTCCATAGAAATTATATAAAAATAGGAAAGCAAGAACTGTAGGTGTTATATATTTAATCATGAAATCCCACCAGCTACCTATTTTATACTCAGAGATAGGATTAAAGTAATTTCTTAATGTTTCTGGTTTATAATACCAGCCTATAACAAGTGCTTCCAGTAATCCTCCAAGAATTAATCCATAGTGATTTATATAATAATCAACTATATCCAGCCAGTAGAGACCACCCTTGGTTGCAAACAGCAGACTGAATATACCGAGTACAATTATAACCCAGAGGGTTACTTTTTGTTTATTTAATTGCCATTTATCAACAACACCGGCTACTATAGATTCCACAAGGGAAAAGGCTGAATCAATTCCCAGGGTTAAAAGGGTTAAGAAAAAGATAATTCCAAATAACCCAATAACCATATTTCCTCCAGGTAACATATTAATTGCCTCAGGATATACTACAAAGGCAAGCCCAACACCGCCTGTAGCAACTTCAGAGATAGGAATTCCCTGAGTCTGGGCCATATATCCTAAAGTACCAAAAACAGCAAAACCGGACATAAAACTTACACCAGAATTAGCAAAAACAGTTATTAGAGCATTATTAACAACATCAGAATCTTCAGGCATATAACTTGCGTATGCTATCATAATCCCCATACCTAAACTAAGTGTAAAGAAAACCTGAGAATAGGCATCTATCCAGACATGATAATCCAGGAGTCTGGAAAAATCAGGTTGTAAATAATAATTTATTCCTGCAATAGCTCCCGGTAAAGTAGCTGAACGGAAAATCAATATAATTAAAAGTATTATTGGAGATAAAACTGTAAACCAGACTACTTTACTTACACTTTCAGTACCCTTTCTCAAAATAAAATAAATTAAAATCCAGGTTAAGATTACACCAGCTAAAACCGGGTAACTAAACCCTCCCAGTTCTCCAGGTCCACTTGATAATTGTAAAATATTACCAAAGAAATAATCGGATGAACCAATATCCTGCCAGGCTACAGTGAAAGAACCAACAAGATAATCCCAGGCCCAGCCCATAACACCTGAATAATAACTGACGATTATAAAGGCTGAAATTATTGTCCACCAGCCAAAGGGTTCAAATTTTTTCTTGATTTTCCCCATAGAAGCTGCTGCCCCAAGTTGTTGTTTTTGTCCTAAAGAAAATTCCAGAATAATAAGTGGTATACCTGCTGTAAGTAAGGCAACAAAATAGGGAATCAAAAATGCTCCACCGCCATTACTATAAGCCATATATGGAAAACGCCAGACATTACCCAGTCCAGCAGCAGAACCAATTGCTGCTAAAATAAATGCTGCTCTATTACCCCAACGATCTCTTTTTCCCATGATAATTTACTTCTCCCTTCTTTTAATAAAAATTTTCTACTGTGTCAAATTCTTTACTTCTTTTCTTATAATATCAAATAAATATAATAAACCTGTCTTATTTATCCCTCCTTTCAAATCAATTTTAGGTAAATTAAATATTTAATTGTAATTATAACAATTTATATATTTAAATGCAACTAATTTCATTTTTACTTATTTTTATTCAAATTTTGTATTTGAATAAGTATATTTTCCAATTCTTTAATTAATCTTCCATATTCAGACCAGTTTCCTTCCCTTTGATTTTCAAGGGCCTGATTATATAAATTAAGAGCTCTATTTGTTAACTCATTTATATTAGTATCTATAATAATATTATCTTTATCATATTTAATATCTTCTTTATATTTCTCAACCTTTTTTTCAGGAATTTGGCCAAATATTTCCTGTAATGCTAAATCAAGATTTTCTTTCATAACTATTTGATCTCCATAACCGACCACAACCCTTTTTAATTCAGGTAATTCACTGGTTTCAGCCTGTAAATATATAGGCTCAATATATAGAAGAGATTGTTCAATTGGAATAACAAGCAAATTACCCCTTATTACCCTGGATCCTCTTTGACTCCATAGTGTCAATAATTGTGAAATATCTGAATCCTGATCAATCCTGGATTCTATTTGCATTGGGCCATAAACAAGTTTATCTTTGGGGAAATTATATACCAATAGATCTCCATAATTTTCTCCATCTGAGCGTGCTGCCATCCAGGCAATCATATTATTTTTAGTTGCAGGTGTGAAGGGAAGCATTAAAATAAATTCAGTTTTTTCTTCATCAGGAAGTTGACTAATAATATAATATGGCTCCATTTGAATACTATTTCCTGAATAATTTTCTGTTGGGACATTCCAGTGGTCTTCTTTATTATAAAATACTGTTGGATTTTTCATATGATAAGTACTATATAATTGGGCCTGAATAATAAAGAGATCTTTTGGATATCTCAAATGTTTTTTAATATCTTTATCAATATTTTCTGCAGATGCAAATAAATCAGGGAATATCTTCATATATGTATTAGCCAGTGGATCATTTTTATCCACAACATAAAATTTCATACTTCCATTGTAAGCATCAATAACAATCTTAATGGAATTTCTAATATAATTGCCCATATTACCAATAGATTGTGAATATGGGTAACGATTTGTGGTGGTATAGGCATCTTGAACCCAGAATAATTTTCCGTTGGCTATAACAAGATAAGGGTCTCGATCAAACTCTAAAAATGGAGCAACTTTTCTAACCCTTTCTTTAATATTTCTATTATACATAATCCTACTTTCACTATTAATATCTTCAGCCAGTAAAAATTTTATATTAGCAAATTTAATAGCATAAATAATTTTTTTCAAGAAATTATTTAATTTAACTCCACCTTTTCCATCATAATTTATATATATATTTTCTGAACCCATTGGGTAATGAAATTCTTTTGACCTGGAATTAGAAATTATATAATTATCTGTTTTTTCACCATAATAAATTGAACTATTTTTTAAAGGAATATCCACATCTATTTTAGGAGGTATATCTTTAATAAAAAATTCAGGTAACCCCTCCGTGGTAACTTTATTTACAGGACTCATCACTATTCCATAACCATGTGTGTATTTTAATGTTTGATTAATCCAGGTTTTTGCTTGTCCAGATAATAGATTTTGATTCATTTCTCTGGCTGCCAGCATTACCTGCCTGTATTCATCATTAATATAATAACGGTCAATATCAACATTAACAAAATTATAATACTGTCTTAATTCCTGTAACTGACTATAAGTTGAGCGTAAAGGACTTTGATCCCAGAGACGAATATTATTTATTATTTCTTTATTATCTTCTAGAGATTTTTGTGTAAGTTTATTATTAACTTCAAATTTCATTGTGTCTATATTATTTAAATTATAAGCTTTTAAAGTCATATCTATATTATACTTAATATATTTACTTTCTTTAGCTATTTCATTTGGTTCAACCTGAAAACGTTGCACAAAACCTGGATAAATATTTCCGAAAATTATTGAAGTTATTAACCATAGCCCCAATCCATAGACTAAAAACTTATAATTTTTCTTAAATAAACTTATAAAAAGAATAATTGAAACTAAAATAACTATAACAAATAATGTCTTTAATCCCAAAAGATTTGCATGTATATCAGTATAACTTGCTCCTAGAACAACTCCCCTGGATGAATATAATAAATTATACATATCAATTCTATAATCCCAGGCTTTTAAAAATAGGAAGATGATTAATAATACAGTTATATGACTTTTTGCTCTATCTGATAATTTTAAATTTAATTCTTTAAATGAACTTA
>CAZOON010000045.1:0-8953 GCA_964581445.1 uncultured Halanaerobiales bacterium
CTATCTGCTACTCTAAATTTTAACAATCCATGCCAGTAACGAAGATTTTCATTAGTATCTGCATGATGATTAATTATCTCCAGCAAAGAAAAATTATTATATTTAATAAGTCTTTCAGGTAACCAGCTCTGGGTACCAAGTCCTCCCCGAGAAGCCGGGTGACAGACAACAACCATACCTCCAGAACTATTTGTAAAATCTATTTTTTCCTGTAAATTACCCCTCACCTTATCCATAACAAAAAGACGCAAAATATGTCTTCCAAAGGGAAAGTAGGGAATTGGATAGGTCATCTCTTCCCCACTAATTAAACTTATTCCCTGCTCTTTTTCATCTAAATAAACACTCATCCTGTCATGGTCAGTTATTGCCAGGTAGTCATAATCCTTGCCAGCATAGCTTTTCATTAAATCTCCAGGACTTAATTTGCCATCACTTACTGTGCTATGAGTATGAAGCTGTACCTTTAGATATTCTCCTCTTTCTTTATAGGGATTAAGTATTATAAAATCCTCCAGGTCATCAATTTTTACATTGTTTATCCTCTGTAATTGTCTTTTTATCATCCTGTTTTTTATGCCATTATAAAGCAAATACCAGATAATTAGTGATAACAAAAGAAAGAGAAAAATATAGATAAGAATCATCATTAAAACATTTTTCTAATACGCTCAAGTGCCCAGTTAATTTCTTCTTTGCTAATCGTTAAAGGTGGAGCAAAACGTATTATGTTCTTATGTGTTTCCTTGGCCAATACCCCTTCTTTTTTCAATCTCTCACAATAGGGGCGGGCATCTTCATAAAGCTCCATCCCGATAAATAAACCCCGTCCTCTTATCTCTTTAATTACCGGTGAATCAATCTTTTCAAGTTCCTCTACCAGATAATCCCCCAGTTCTGCTGAGTTTTCAATCATTTTTTCTTCTTCCAGTAATTCCAGGGCCCTGGTAGCCACTGCAGCCCCTAAAGGATTACCTCCAAAGGTTGAGCCATGAGAACCTGGCTCAAACACCCCCAGAACTTCACTATCAGCAGCAACAGCTGATACAGGATAAACTCCCCCACCAAGGGCCTTGCCCAAAATATAAACATCTGGAACAATATTTTCCCAGTTAGAAGCAAACATCTTTCCTGTTCTACCAAATCCTGTCTGTATTTCATCTGCAATAAATAATATATTATTTTCCTGGCATAAAGCATAAGACTCTTTCAAAAAACCCTCTGCTGGAATGTTAATTCCACCTTCACCCTGAATTGGCTCCACTAAAAAGGCAGCAGTATTGGAATTAATTGCCCCTCTAAGAGATTCAAGATCCCCATATGGTATAATCTTAAACCCGGGTGTAAGTGGCCCAAATCCACGTTTATACTCAGGTGTAGAGCTACAGGTAATAATAGAAATAGTCCTTCCGTGAAAATTATTTTCACAGACAATTATTTCTGCCTTGTCTTCCTCTATACCCTTAAGATCATAGGCCCATCTTCTGGCCGCCTTAAGTGCTGTTTCAACAGCTTCTGCACCGGTATTCATGGGCAAAATCATATCTTTAGCTGTTATTTCAGCAAGTTTTTCATAAAAATCACCCAGACGGTCATTATGAAAAGCCCTTGAGGTCAATGTAACCCTCCCTAATTGCTCCTGCATTACTTTGATTATCTCTGGATGCCTGTGACCATGACTTACAGCTGAATAAGCACTCAGCATATCCAGATAACGATTTCCTTCCGGGTCCTCTACCCAGACACCCTCTGCCTTTGAAATAACAATCGGCAGTGGTTTGTAATTTCTAGCACCATATTTATCTGTTTTTTTCATAATTTTTTCGCTTTTTATCATAATTATTCTCCTTTTTGTGTATTAATTTTCTCTTATACCTTAATGTTTTTCCATTTACCCTGCCTAAATTTAAAATATACATAAGTGCCTCTTAAAAACCAATCAATCACCATAACTATCCAGGCAGCAATTAATCCCCAATTTAAAATTTTAATAAATAAATAGGAAAGAAAGAAACGTGAAATCCAGGTAGAGATTGCGGTACTGTAAAAAACTGAACGTGTATCCCCAGCTCCGCGCAATGCACCTGCAAAAATAAACTGTGTTCCCATGGGTAGCTGTGCCAGGGCAACAATACGCAAGTTCCTTGATGCTAACCGAATTATTTCACGATTATCTGTATATAGAGAAACAATGAATTCTGGAAGAAACAAAAATATTAATGACATTAGTCCCATTATTATTAATCCTATCTTCCAGGATTCATATGTACTCTCTTCCGCCTTCTCAGGCTGATTTGCCCCTAAATTTTGCCCAACAAGCGTGGTAGCTGCAACGGCAATCCCAAAACCTGGCATATATGATATAGATTCCACATTAATAGAAATTTGATGAGCAGCAAAAGATAGTGTGCCCAGACTGGCTACAATTCTAACAAAAAGTATCTGTGCCACCCTCATTACAACTTGTTCCATTGCTGTAGGGAAACCAATATTAATTAATCGTTTTATTAAAGCTAAATCCAGATGAAAAAAATTAGTTTTAAAAACTCTAAGTACAGAATTTTCCCTGAAAATATAGATGATTAATATTATACCACCAATACTGCGGGCAATACTTGTAGCAAGCCCAGCCCCATCAAGTCCCATAGCTGGTAAACCAAAATGGCCAAAAATTAATATATAATTTAAAATTACATTAATAATATTTATAAATATATTAACTTTCATAGGAGTTTTAGTATCTCCAGCCCCTCTTAAGGCTGCTGAGATAATAAAAGTAAAAAACATAAATAAAAACCCGGGAACTATATATCGCAAATAGGAAGCCCCAGGGGCTATTACTTCTTTTTCCGCTCCCATAATTTTAATTAAACCTTCAGCCATAAAGAAAAAAATAGCCCCTCCTAATAAACTCAATACTATAGACATCAAAAGGGACTGTTTTAAAACACGACTGGCATCTCCGGGTTTTTCTGCACCTACAAACCTCGATACCAAAGCTGTTGTCCCAATACTCAAAGCTGCACCTATTGACTGAGCTAAAAGCAAAGGCTGAAATGTTAGACCTATTGCAGTAACAGCTGCTGCTCCAAGTCTACCAACCATCATCATATCTACTACTTGTGTAATAGTAGCCAGTGACTGCTCAGCAATCACTGGCCAGGATAATTTAAAGATGAGTTTTTTCATGGGAACATTATCATTAACTATTCTCATTTAATCACCTGTATCAGCTCTTTAAGATTTTTGTTATCTGTGGTTGAAATTCTTTTCTAATCTTAAGTCTATGATTAACTATTCTCAGTATTAAAAAGGCCAATACTAAAAAGACAAATGAACCCATACTACCTGCATGTTCTACAGAACTATAATTAAATTTAGCTCCCAACCATTCTCCAAAAAAATAACCAAAAATCAAGGCTATTAAGGGTAATAAATAAACAGTTAAAGAGGCAAAAATAAGGGTTTTACTACCCATTTCTAAAGCAACTGTATTACCTACCCCAGCATTTATAGTATTTTCAACTTCTATATCCATCGCTTCTATCTCATGACTTTCTCCTGCAAGATCACAATTATGCTCACATTTACTACAGGCAGAGTGCCTCAATATTTGAACAATAGCTTTATCTTCATTTTTCTCAATTACTTTTGCCATCTCTTCCATCCATATCCCCCTTTTTTATTATATTCAGTTTTAAACTACAAATAAATCCATTTATTTCACAACCAAATTAAGAAGTTTATTTGGAATAACAATTATCTTCACAATTTCTTTTCCCCGGGTATATTCCTGGATCTTCTCTTGCTTCTGCACAATTTTCTTTAATTCATCTTCATCCATATTAACATCGACCTTAATTTTATCCCTTACTTTACCATTAATCTGAATAACTATTTCTACTTCATCTTTTTTCAAGGCTGATTCTATATATTCAGGCCATTTTTCAAGGTGAATACTAATCTTATGACCCAATATAGCCCATAATTCCTCAGTCATATGTGGCGCAAAAGGTGCAAGCAAGAGTAAAGTCTTTTCTATAACCATTTTTAAAAGTTGATAATCTATTTCTTCTTTTGCGATATCATTCAAATACTGATAAACAGTATTAGTCAGTTCCATCACAGCACTAATAGCAGTATTAAAATTTAATCTCGTATCAATATCTTCTGTAACACGTTTAATAGTTTCGTGTAATTTGCGATAAAGTTCTTTTTCCTTATCATTAAATTCATCTTCATTAATTGTAATATTATCAATATCAATTATCTGTCGATAATTATCTGATACCAATCTCCATACCCTGTTTAAAAACCTTGCTGCGCCCTCTACTCCAGCATCACTCCATTCAAGATCTTTTTCCGGTGGAGAAGCAAAGAGTATAAATAGTCTTGCTGTATCTGCACCATATTTTTCAAGAATTTCTTCGGGATCAACTACATTACCCTTTGATTTAGACATCTTGGCTCCATCTTTTAATACCATACCCTGAGCAAGCCAATTAGTAAATGGCTCAACATTTTCAATCATATCCATATCATAAACAACTTTGGTAAAAAAGCGAGCATAAAGCAAATGAAGGATTGCATGTTCAATTCCCCCGATATATTGATCCACTGGGAACCAACTTTTGGCCTTATCAACATCAAATGGCAATTCAGTATTGTGGGGATCAAGATATCTAAGAAAATACCATGATGAATCAACAAAAGTATCCATGGTATCTGTTTCCCTTCTGGCCGGTCCACCACAAACAGGACAAGTAATATTTACAAAATCATCAACATTCTTTAAAGGAGATTCACCTGTTGGACTAAATTCTACATTATCATGAGGTAAAACCACAGGCAGTTCATTTTCAGGAACTGGAACCGCCCCACATTTTTCGCAATAAATCACTGGTATAGGAGCACCCCAGTACCTCTGCCTGGAAATTAACCAATCACGTAAACTATAATTTACCTTTCTTTCCCCTGTACCATCTTTTTCCATATAATTAGCCATTTCGTTAAAGGCATCTTCCACACTCAAACCATTATATTTACCTGAATTTACAAGACTACCATTACCAGGATAGGCCTTATCTAATTCATCTCCAGCTAATAATTCATCCATATCCTCAGGCTGAATAACAATTTTAATATCCAGATTATATTTTCGGGCAAAATCAAAATCCCTCTGGTCATGGGCTGGAACAGCCATAATAGCACCTGTCCCATAACTCATTAATACATAATTGGCAATCATAATTGGAATTTCATTACCTGTCATGGGATTAATTGCATATCCACCTGTAAATAATCCGAGTTTCTCCGAGTCAGGAGAGGTCCTTTCCATATCTTTTTGCTTTTGAATCTTAGTTATAAATTCCTCTACTTCTACTTCCTTTTCTTTATCAGTCAAAACTTTTTGCACAAGTGGATGCTCAGGAGCTAAAACCATATATGTTGCACCAAAAAGCGTATCTGGTCTGGTTGTAAAAACTTCAATATCTTCATCAAGACCCTTTACTGGAAATTTAATACTCATACCTTCACTACGTCCAATCCAGTTTCTCTGCATTATTTTTACTTTTTCTGGCCAGCCATCAAGCAAATCATGGTCTTCTAGTAATCTATCAGCATAATCAGTGATTTTCAAAAACCACTGCTCAAGTTCCTTTTTTTTCACCTCAGTCCCACATCGTTCACAGGCATTATTTACAACCTGCTCATTGGCTAAAACTGTTTCACAACTGGGACACCAGTTAACTGATGATTTTTTTCTATAGGCAAGTCCTTTTTTAAACATTTGAACAAAAAACCACTGTGTCCATTTATAATAATCTTCTTTGGCTGTTGTTACTTCCCTATTCCAGTCATAACTAAACCCAAGGGATTTCATCTGTTTTTTCATATTACCAATATTTTGCCATGTCCATTCCCGGGGATGAATATTGCCATGTTTTATTGCTGCATTTTCTGCAGGAAGGCCAAAAGCGTCCCAACCCATAGGATGAAGCACATTATATTCATTCATTCTTTTAAAACGAGCAATCACATCTCCAATAGAATAAACCCTTACATGACCCATATGCAGATTCCCGGATGGATAAGGAAACATTTCCAGAACATAATAATTTTTATCATTATCATTAATATGGGTTTTATATAATTGATTATCTTTCCATTCTTTTTGCCATTTTTCCTCTACTTCATTAAAATCATAAAAGCCTTTCATTCAATTACTCCTTCCATCTGCCAGGATTTCTTTAGCATCAGCCCATAGTCTCTCTATTTCATAATAATCTCTCTCATTCTGTCTGAATACATGAATAATAATATCTGCATAATCAAGAAGTATCCAGCGTGCCTCTTCTTTTCCAGCAACTTTACGAGCTAAAATATCCTCTTCAGCTAGTTTATTTTCTATAGCACGGGCAATAGCCTTGACCTGCACTTCACTATTACCACTACAAATAAGAAAATAATCAGCAATAATAGTCAATTCTTTCACATCAAGAATTTGAACATCATTTGCTTTTTTACTTTCTGCTGCCTCTGAGGCCAACAGCGCAATATCTTTAATACTTTTTATCATACCTTTTAAACCCTCCATATTTATTCAATTCTTTTTAAATAATCATTCCCCACAATTATCTCAATCTCAGTCTTTTCTTCTTCTTTATATTGGATTTTACCACCAATCAATTTACGAATACCTATTGCAGTATTTTTATCACGCCTATCATAGTATTTAATAATAGTATCCTGATAATTAAAATTGCCTGCATTATCAATATTTGATATTATAAAACCATATTTCTCCAATTCATTTCCCAGTTTTCCTGCAATCCCTGAACTACCATTCCCATTAAATATAGAAATCTTATACTTACTATTTTTAATATATTCTTTGCTTCTTATTAAATTATCAATCAATATTTTTAATTCTTCTTTTTCTGCTATCCAGTAACTTGCTCCATTAATATATTGAGGTTTGCCAGGAACCATAGCAGTTTTCATCATATTTAAATCCATATTTTTCACCAGTCTGACAAATGGACTCACATCCTTAAGAGGAATGTTTGTATTAACTGCACTAACGGTTTCTTTTAGTAAAGAAGGAAGCTTCATAATAATATCAGGACTTATTACCTTCTTCATCAACGCCTTAATAAATTTCCTTTGCCTTTCCACTCTACCTATATCTCCATAGGTAGGCTCCCTATATCTAACATACTGTAAGGCCTCTTCACCATTTAATTTGTTTTCCCCTGCCGGTAGGTTAATATAAAGTCCACCAGCATTATCAACATAATGGAGTGGCTCTTCAATATTTATTTCTATACCTCCCAGGGAATCTATTATTTTAGCAAAACCTTTAAAATTTGTTTCTACATAGTAATCAATTGGGATATCAAGAAAAGATTCAAGGATTTCATCAGTCAATTCTACTCCTCCAAATGCATGTGATGCATTTATTCTATTTTTACCATGCCCGGGAATGTCAACCCTCGTATCACGAGGTATAAATAATACACCGGTCTCTTTCGTATTTAAATCAATACTACTTAAAATTATTGTATCAGCCCTTGGCGGACCATTTATAGTTGAATCATAACCAATTATTAATATATTTATTTTAGATGTAGAAAAAGGATTACCCCTGATAACACTAAAATTATTATTTAACACATAAGCCAGAGTAAAACCTATAATTATTAAAACAATAAAAAGAATTAATATTCCCTTTTTAATCCGCATTTATTTCTTTCCTCCCAGCAGTATATTTCTAAGATATAATGTATTAGGATGAATAAGCTGTTTTTTGCCAATATTATATGTTAACGAATAATCACATATAGATATTATAGTTTTATTTAAATCCACTTCTGCCTTAGACCTTATTTTATCAAGACCTTTAAACTTTCTATTTGGTTCAATAAAATCCGCAACAAAGATAATTTTAGCCAATAATCCCATGTCTGGATGCCCAAGTGTATGATATCTAATAGCCTCCAATATTTCCCTGTCCTTAATATTCCATTTTATTTTTGCAAGATAAGCGGCAACTGGTGCATGTAAAACCCTTTTTAATTTATATTCCCAATCATCTATTTCCCAATCCGATTTTTTTGCCAGCTCAAAAAGTTCTTCAATTTTTAAACCCTTTGCACAATCATGTAATAACGCGGCAAGACGTGCCTTTTCAGTATCAATTCCATATTTTTTAGCAAGCCTGACCGCAGTTTCCACAACTCCAAGGGTATGTTTAAACCTTTTTTCTGATAACTTATTTTCCAGTTCAGATATTATTAAATACAATTTATTCATCACTACACCTCAATAAAGATTATGCTGCTGGATATAAGAAATTACATTATCTGGAACTAAATATTTAACAGATTTTCTATTAACTAAAAAATCTCTAATTGAAGAAGATGATATATCCAATAAAAAACTATCCATAAATTGGATATTTTCCAGATAGGGTCTAAATTTGCTATTTGTAAATATCTTTTCTATATTAAAACCAGGACGGGCAGCAACAATTATCAGGGCATGTCCTAATATATACTCAGGCTCTTTCCAATGATGAATATTTAATAATGAATCTGCCCCCATAATAAACATAATTTTATCATATTTATTGCTTTTTTTCATATATCTAAGGGTATCAACTGTATATGATTTTTTATTTTTACTTATTTCCCAATCAGATACTTTAAAATATTTATTATCTTTTATTGCAAGCCTGACCATTTCTAATCTATATCTGCCATCAGTTATAGATCTATCTGTCTTATGAGGAGGTAAGCCCGCTGGCATAAAAATTACATTATCTATATCAAATAAATTAAAAACGACAAATGGTGATGTTATAGAAAAATGTAGTGATGTGTTCACAAAAAAAGAAAAACCAGATATTGTTTTAGTATGTGGGGTGCCTGCTGTTGGTAAAGACTATTAT
>CAZOON010000046.1:0-8928 GCA_964581445.1 uncultured Halanaerobiales bacterium
AGCATGATATTGAAGATGGCTCAGCGGCTACTGAAAACATATTATTAGCTGCCCATGGTCAGGGTCTTTCTTCCTGCTGGGTGGCTGGATATAAAAAGAGTTATAGTTCTGAAGTGGAAGTGTTTCTCAATATACCTGATGATTATAGACTAATATCAATTTTGCCTATAGGGTATTCAGATAGTTCACCAGAGCCAGTAAATAAAAGAAAAATTAGCGATGTTTTACATGAAGAGAGTTTTTAAAAATGAAATATCTTAAAAAAGAGAATAACATATATAGCTTTTCTGCTAATAATGAAGCGTCAATAATAGTAGAAGAGGGAGAAGAGTTTATACTTGAGGCATATGATTGTTTTGCAAATCAATTAAAGGATTCTGATGATAAATTAAGTACAATAAACTGGGATAATATTAATCCGGCTACTGGACCTGTCTATATTAATGGTGCTAATGCCGGGGATATATTAAGAATTAAAATTAAAGATATAAATATATCTGACCATTCAGTTATGGTTGTAGCCCCTGGTGAAGGATTGATGGGTGAGAGATTTAATGAACATCAGACTAAAATATATAAGATAGAAGAAAATAAATTAATATTTTCTGAAGAGATAAAAATACCTGTTTCACCTATGATTGGAGTTATTGGTACTGCGCCTTCCAGCTCAAGTATTTCCACTGGAGAGCAGGGAGAGCACGGGGGAAATATGGATTGCAATATAATTACTAAAGATTCAGTACTTTATTTGCCTGTTAATGTAGAAGGGGGATTACTTGCTTTAGGTGATTTGCATGCAGTTATGGGAGATGGGGAAGTAGAATTTTGCGGTGCCGAAATAGCAGGAGAGGTTACTTTAAAAATAGATATAATTAAAAACAAAAAATTACCTTTACCTTTATTAGAAAATGCAGATAAAATAATAACTATCTCATCAGCAAATAATCTGGACTTAGCAGTGAAAAATTCCTGTGATAAGATGTTAGACTTTTTAATAAATTTTAGCAAATTAAGTTCAGTTGATGCAGCTTTATTAATGAGTGCAGTTGGAGATGCTCGTATTTGCCAGGCAGTAGACCCTTTAAAAACGGCTCGTTTTGAAATGGAAAAAAAATATTTGAAGATCAAGCAAATTATGGAGGTTGTTAAAAATGAAAGATAACAGGGGAAAATTGGTTAAACAGGCAGTTCAGGGTTCAATTTCTTATCCACTATCAGGTAAAACTCCTTATCGTATGAATAGAGAAGGGATTGGACAAATTCTTCCCGGCACAGGTGGAATATCATATAATGTTAAGGTAGGGGATCCTGCATTTGGCTGGGAAGGTGACCACATAGAGCCTGGAGTAAGCATGAAAATACTGGATAAAAATAAAAGCTCTGAGAACTATGGCCTGGGTATGTTATCATGTATTGGTAATGAAGCAGTAGTTGTTAGTGGTAAGGCTGAAGGGGCCAAGGGCTATGTTACTGGTACTCATGGTGGGATAGAACATGTTTTAATATATTTTGAAGAAGAAGATCTATATAAGATGAAGATAGGTGATGATATTTTAATAAGGGCTTTTGGACAGGGCTTAAAATTATTAGATTATCCTCAGATTAAGGTCTATAATTTATCCCCTCAATTATTAGATAAAATGACAATAAAAGAAATTGATGATGGAAAGCTTGGAATTCCAGTTGCAGCAAAAGTGCCTGGCTGTTTAATGGGCTCAGGTATTGGCTCTTCTTCAGTAGCACTCGGAGATTATGATATTACAACTGGTGATGAGAATTTGATAAAAGAATATGGTATTGATAAATTGAAATTGGGAGATTTCGTTTATCTGGAAAATAGTGATAACACATTTGGTAGAGAATATAAAAAAGGAGCAGGTAGTATTGGTATTGTTGTACATAGTGATTGTATAAAAATGGGTCATGGCCCGGGAGTGACAACTTTATTAACTGCAAAAGATGATAGTTTACAAGCGGTAATTGATAAAAATGCTAATATAGCTAGTTACTTTAATTTAAAATAACTTAAAAAACAAATAAGCTTGACAGGGCCAGGGATGATTGATATAATAATAGTAACAATTACTGATAATTTTATGAAAGGTGTGATCTTATGGTAAAAAATGAAATGACCGCTGCTAATCTCCGATCAGCTTTTGGAGGCGAAAGCCAGGCCTATCAGAGATATATGGTCTGGGCAGACAAAGCTGAAGAAGAGGGTTATCCAAATGTTGCTTTATTATTTAGAGCTGTAGCTTATGCGGAAGAGGTTCATGCTTCTAATCATTTTAAAGTTTTAGAAAATATTAAAGGTGATTTCCTGGTTGCTTCTGGCGCAGGATTTGGCCTGGGCTCAACAGTTGAAAATTTAGCAGGGGCAATTGCTGGAGAAAATTTTGAAATTGAGCAGATGTATCCCGCTTATTATCAAGTTGCAAAAGTGCAGAAGGAAAATGAAGCAGTTCGCTCTTTTCATTATGCCATTGAAGCTGAAAAAAAACACTCTGAATTATATACAGAAGCTAAAGGATCTGTTGAGAATAATAAAGATTATGAACTTGATTCTGTACATGTCTGTAGTGTATGTGGTTATACTGGTTTGGATGGTAGTCCTGATAAGTGTCCAGTCTGTGGGGCTAAGAAAGAAGAATTTAAAAATTTCAAAAATTAAAGGGAGGAATTAATATGGCTTATGAAATTAAATCTGTAAAGAATCCTGAGGACAAGACAGTTTTAGAGCAAAAACATGTACCTTTTATTCAGGCACCTGATAAAGTAAAAAAAGGTGAATATTTTGAAGTGAAAATCAATATGGGAAAAGAAATTGATCATCCTATGGAGCCCGGTCACTTTATTGAATATGTTGATCTTTATGCAAATTATTATCAGCTAGGACGGACAACTTTCACCCCGGAAGCAAAGGCAGAGACTACTTTTGTTGTTAAATTAGAAGAAACCTGTACTCTGAGGGCCTTTACATTTTGTAATCTTCATGGTCAGTGGGAAGCTAAAAAAGAAATAACAGTTGAATAAATATTCCTGAATTTCTTTACTTAACTTGCAGATAATAATTGTGGAGGTGCTGCCCTTTTAAATGGCACGTTTGATGTCAGAAAAAACCAAATATGAACTTGCCAGAGAGTTAGGGTTTGCTCACAAGGTAAGGAATGGTGATTGGGGCAATATAACCACCAGAGAAGCTGGGTCATTGGTGAGAGCTGCAATAATGAAAACTGAAGAACTGATGGCCGAGCAGGAAAGACAGTAGGAGTTTTACTCCTACTGTCTTTAATTTTATTAGAGGATTATAAAAATATCTGTAGAAATATATATGAAGTGAGGGGGCAATATTTATGTCATTAACAATCAAGAAAGCACTTAATTTGTCATCTCTTGCAGATGTAAAAGTGATATCTGGATGGGAAAAACTTGATAATCAAATTCGCTGGGTTCATGTGGGTGAAAGCATAAATATGGCTGATTGGTTAAGAGGCGGCGAATTATTACTGACCTGTGCCCATGGTATAAAAAATAACCAGGATGCACAAAAAAAATTTATTAAAGGACTTGCTGAAATAGGAATATCCGCTCTTGGTATTGAGCCTGGATATTATTTTAACACTATACCTGATTTTTTAAAGAATGAGGCAAACAAATATAAATTACCCTTGCTGGAAATCCCTAAAGGAAGGCCATTTATTGATATTACTAAAGAAATTATTGATAAAATTGTAGATTTATCAGACAACAAACCAGAGTTTTATCTGGCTTTTAGTGGCTCAATGAGTTTAAAAACTTTGATAAATAAGCGGCTTGCGGATACTATGAAATTGAGATTATATGAAGAGGCTGATAGAGTACTTGATGAGATATTTGAATTAATAAAAAATGAAAATATAAATGAAATTCAAATTAAGTACTATTTACAGGAAATCATGACAGTAATAACTTATTCTGCACTGGAAGAAGGGGTTGTTTTAAATAAATTATTTAGATTAAAAAATATTTGTATTTTAAATATTAAAGCTTTGCACTCATTTTCAGTAAAATATAGGGCTATAAAAAGGGTATTTAGGAAGATAATTTTATTGATTAGTGAAAATAGAGAAAAAGAATTCAACAGGGCAATATATGAAACAATTAAATATCTACACGAAAATTATGATAAAAAAATCACTCTGGAAAAATTATCAGATGTTGCCTGTTTAAGTAATTCTTATTTAAGTAAATTATTTAAAGAAGAGGTTGACAAGACAATTTTCGAATATTTAACTGAATTAAGAATGGGAAAGGCAAAAAAAGAACTTATATATTCCAATGCAAATTTACAAAATGTTGCAGAACTTGTAGGTTATGATGATGCCAGTTATTTTAGCAAAGTTTTCAAAAAAGAAGAGGAAATTTCCCCTAGCGAATTTAGAAGCCTTATCAAATAGTTTCTTCGATTTTCCCCTGAAAAAAAATATATTCCAAATAAATAATATTATTTTACATTTAAATAATTAGTATTTATTGATATTATATATAATAGCTTCAAAAATTCCTCACTTTATTGTCAGATGTTTTTTCAGAATTTTTTCGCTTGATTTATAATTTAGTATTATTTTAAAAAGGTTAAATATTTATAAGGAGGATTATTATATTGATTAATCTAGCGGGTGGACTATCTATTATTTCAGATGATGAGATAAAAAGTATTCATGAAAGTAGTCTTAATATTTTGCAAAATATCGGATTGGAAGTTGAAGATGAAAAAACCCTGGAAATGTTCAGAGAAAATGGAGCAGAGGTAGATAAGGAAAAATCTATAGTAAAAGTTTCAAAATCAATGCTTGAAGATGCTATTGATAGTGCGCCATCAGAGGTGATTTTATATAGTAGGGATGGAAGCCACGATTTAAAACTGAGCGGGACAAATGTTTATATGGGTACTGGTGGTACAGCAGTTAATGTCTTTGATTTATACACAGGAGAGCGGAGAAGAAGCAAAAGTGAAGATGTCATAAATACTGCTCGTCTTGTAGATAATCTTGAATATGTTGATTTTTATGTAATTCCTGTATTTCCTAATGACTTTTCTAAAAATGAAGCTGATGAAGTAAGGTTTTTTAATGCTATGAGATATACCAAAAAACATATTATGGGTGGAGTATATACTTTAGAAGGAATTAAAAAGGTTATTAAATTGGCCAGAGAGATAGCGGGTTCAGCAGAGGAGCTGGCAAATAGACCTTTTATATCAATGATTACATCTATTATGAGTCCGCTTAAAATGGAAAAAGAATATACCAAATACATGACTTATATTATTGAGCAAGGTATACCAATTGTGGCACCGCCAGCCCCGATAGCAGGTGCTACATCCCCTCTTACATTAGCTGGTACACTTGCTCAGATGAATGCTGAGGCACTTTTTGGAGTTATTGCAGCTCAACTTATTAAACCCGGTGCAAAAACTTTATATGGAGTTGTACCTACAACAATGGATATGAAAACTTCCAGTTTTAGGTTTGGCTCCATTGAAACCGGGATTATGAACGCTGCAGGTGCACAGCTTGCTCAATTTTATGATTTGCCAATTTATAATACAGCAGGTGTATCTGATTCCAAAATTCCTGATATTGAATCAGGATATGAAAAAATATCAAATATTTTATTAACAGCTTTAACTGGTTCAAATTATATTCATGATGCTGCAGGATTATTGGATAGTGGTTTAAGTGTTGCTTATGAACAATATGTTGTTGATAATGAAATAATTGGTATGGTAAGAAAGGTTCTTGATGGCATTCAAGTTAACAAAGAGCAGCTTGCTTTTTCAGATATTAAAGAAGTAGGTCCTGGAGGCAATTTTCTTACAACAAATACTACTTTAAAATATATGAAGACTGGATTATTTATGCAGAAAATATTTGAACCAGCTCGTTATGAGGAATGGTATAAAGAAGGTGCAGATGATGCAAGAGAGAGGGCACGCAAATTAGCAGTAGAAATAATTGAAAACGCTAAAAGTGAATATGTTGATAAAGATATTGTTAATAATATTGACTGGCCTTTAAAATAAAATTTGCGATTGGAGTGTGAAAGATTTGAAAACCCCTATTTTTCTTAATGAAGAATTGGCAGAAAAAGTACATAAGGCATCCATTAAAGTTTTAGAAAAAACCGGAGTGGATTTGAATCATGAAGAAGCAGAAGAGTTATATTTAAAGGCAGGAGCCAAAAAAGATCAGGATGGCAGGATATTAATTCCTGAAGGCTTAATAGAAGAAGCTCTGGAAAAGGCCAGTAGTGAAGTGCAATTATATGATAGAGAGGGAAACCCTTCTTTATTATTAAAAGATGGAAATAATTATTTTGGCCCTGGCTCAGATGCCCTTTATAATATTGATCTTGATAGCTGGGAAATCAGGGATACAGGTATTGAAGATATAGAAAGGAATGTTAAGATAGCTGATGTGCTGGATTTTGATTTTATAATGTCCATGGGTTTACCAAGGGATATTGATAGTAAAAAATTATATGGTACTATTTATTCAAAGATGATAATTAATACATCCAAACCTATGGTTGTTACCTCAACAAGCTTAGAGGATGTAAAACAGATGCAAGATATAGCATCAATTGCTATGGGTGGTAAAGATGTATTTAGAGAAAAGCCCCAGTTTTTAGCATATATGGAGCCCATTTCTCCTTTGCAGATGGATCATGGTGGGGTTGAGCGTATGTTGTATTGTATTGAAAATGATATTCCTATACTTTATGCTGCTGGAGCAAACTCGGGTACCGGAGCTCCTATAACTTCAGAAGGTGGAGTTATTCAGGGAAGTGCTGAATCACTGGCAGGTTTAGTTCTGGCCTTATTAAAAAATGAAAACGCTAAATTTGTCTATGGAGCAAATACTGCTTCCATGGACATGAAAAAAATGATTGTGGCCTATGGATCACCTGAATGGGCAAAGACTGTCGCCATGTATGCTGATATGGGCAAATATTATAATCTTCCCAGCTGGGGGACAGCTGCTTGTAGTGATGCTTTTGAATTAAATGCTCAGGCAGCCTGGGAAGCCCAGGAATCTATCTTGCTCGCTGTTATGTCTGAGACTACAATGGCTCATGATGTAGGATATCTTGGACATGGTGAATTATATGATCCCAGAATGCTGGTGCTGACTGATGAAATGATTAAGAGAGCCAGACATATTACAGCCAGTGTTGATATGAGTGAAAATAGTATTGAAGAGAATCTTCAGGTTATAGATGAAGTTTCAAGGGGAAAAGAGATATATCCTTCACATAATCAGACATTCAAGAAATTCAGAGATGTATTATGGTTACCACCTGATTATGTTTTTAAAGGTCTTTATAGAGAATATGGAGATGTTGAATCATTTAATGAACTTTTAAAAGAAGAAGTCTATCAGGCACTGGAAAAACATAATAACAGACTTTCTGAAGATAAGGTTAAAGAGATTAAAAATTATTTATCAGATATATAAATTTGAGGAGGAATAGAAATGTTTAATAAGGGTCTGCGCGGAGATAAATATAAGCCTTTTACTGAAGAAGAATTAAAAGAAATTGATGCAGCTGTTATGCAAATTTTAGAGGAAGTAGGTATAGAGGTAAATTCAAAACAGGCTTATGAAATATTAAAGAAAAATGGGGCCATAGTTGATTCTGAAAGTAACATTGTTCGTTTTCCCAGGTCTATGGTTGAAGATGCAATAGATTCATCACCTTCTAAGGTTATTTTGAGGGGTAGAGAAGAGAAACATGATCTATATCTTGAAGAAAATAGGGTATATTTTGGTACAGGGGGTACAGTACTGGATGTCTTGATATAGAAACAGGTAATAAGAGAAGGATAAATATAGAAGATGTAAGAAGTATTGCTCGTCTGGTAGATGCCCTTGATAATATACATTTTTTGGTTATTCCAGTTTATCCTAATGAATGTACAGCAGAAAATGTTGATGTAAATAGGTTTTATGCCAGTATAACAAATACGACAAAACATATTATGGGTGGCATATATTCTATGGAAGGTGTTCATGATGTTATAGATATTGCCTCCCGGATAGCTGGTAGTAAAGAAAAATTGAGAGAGCGTCCCTTCATTTCCTTTATAACAACAGTTATATCTCCTCTAAAACTTGATAGAGAGTATACAAACTTTATGATAGAGATTGCAAAAGAAGGATTGCCTGTTGCTATACCTGCAGAACCACTTGCAGGAGGTACTGGTCCTATGACAATAGCTGGTAATGTAGTGGAAATGGCCGCTGAATCATTATCAGGATTGGTTGTAGCCCAACTAGTTAATCCTGGAACTCCTGTTGTTTTTGCTTCAACAGCCTCAAACATGGATATGAAAACAGCTGCCTATATAACTGGGAGTGTTGAAATGGGATTAATGCAGGCCGGTATGGCTCAAGTTGCCCAGTATTATGGTCTTCCACTTTATTCTACAGCTGGAATGTCTGATGCAAAACTTCCTGATGCCCAGGCAGGTTATGAAAAAGCCATTACTTCCATGCTGGTAGGCATGGCCGGGGCCAATTTTATTCATGATGCAGCAGGACTGCTTGAATTCTGTATGACTGCGTCATATGAGCAATATGTAATTGATGATGAAATCATAGGTATGGTCATGAGGGCTGTAAGGGGTATTGAGGTAAATAAAGACACTTTAGCAACAGATGTTATTAAGAATGTGGGACCAGGTGGACATTTTCTTACACAGCAACATACCCTTGATTATATGAGAGATGAATATTATCAGGCTAAATTAAGTGATAGACAACGTAGAGAATTGTGGGAAGAAGAGGGTAAACTTGATACCAGAGAGCGTGCTTTGAAAAAGGCGAAAGAGATTCTTGAAAATTATAAGCCTCTGGGAATTGAAAAGAATGATGATAAATATAT
>CAZOON010000047.1:0-8917 GCA_964581445.1 uncultured Halanaerobiales bacterium
TATGAGTATTTTAGAAAGAACTGGAGTATTATATTATGATGATGAAGCAATTGAAATAATGAAAAAGGCAGGATGTTTTGTAGATGGTAATAGGGTACGGATACCACCAAAACTTGTTGAAAAGGCTTTACAGTCTGTACCTAATAAAGTAACATTAAATAATAGTAGAACTGGTAAAGCAGTTATGGAATTAACAGGAAACAATGCCTATTTTGGTCCTGGCTCAGATACACCATTTTTTATAGATCCCTATACCCAGGAAAGGATCCCAGCCAGCAAAAAAACAGTTGAAATGGCAACAACCGTTGTGGATTCATTAGAAAATATTGATTTTGTTATGTCATTGGGTATTGTCCAGGATGTTCCCCAATTAATATATGATAGGCATCAATTCCAGGCTATGGTATTAAACACATCAAAACCAATAGTCATAACTGCAAATGATCTGGAAGGTTATTCTGATATTATAGAAATGTGTGAAATAATAGCAGGTGGTGAAGAAGAATTAAGACATCATCCTTTTATGACATTATATGCAGAACCTATTTCCCCACTACAACATGCTGAAGACGCTGCACAAAAACTTATTCTAGCTGGTAAAAAACAATTACCTGTTGTCTATACCCCATGTATAATGGCAGGTGGAACTGTTCCGGCTACACTTGCAGGAGCAATGGCCAATGGTCTTGCTGAAAGTTTAAGTGGACTAGTATTGAATCAACAGACAAACGAAGGTAATCCATTTATTATGGGTGGAGTATTTACTATAATGGATATGAATACTACTATCTTTGCCTATGGTGCACCTGAATTTCATCTTATGATGGCTGCTCTTGCAGATGTATCAAATTATTTAGATCTACCAATGTTTGGTACTGCAGGATGTACTGATTCCAAGCTTGTTGATGAACAGGCCGCAATTGAAGATGCATTGTCCATATTAATGACTGCTCAGGCAGGTGCCAATTTAAATCATGATGTTGGTTATATCGAACATGGTAATACGGCTGCATTAGAAAACCTTGTTATAAACAATGACTTAATTGGTTATGCCAGAAGAATAGTTCAGGGAATTGAAGTTAATGATGAAACACTTGCAGTAGATATAATTGATAATGTTGGTCCTGGTGGGCATTTCTTAGGTGAAGAACATACTATGAAATATTTTAAATCTGAAACCTATTATCCTGATTTATTCAAGAGAGATTTCTATGAAAATTGGGAAAAAGCAGGAAAGAAAACATTATTTGATCGTGCAAATGAAAAAGTGCTTCATATACTTGAAAATCATGAACCAGAACATTTACCTAAAGATGTTGAACAAAAATTACAGGATATCGTAGATAGAGCTGAAGGTCAATTAGATAATTAATTAAATTACTGAGGAGGAAATATATAATGGCTAACCTGGCATTAGGTATAGATACCGGTGGAACATTTACAGATGGAGTAATATTAGATTTGGATAATAGAAAAATACTTAAAAAAACAAAAGAAATAACTACAAGACATGATTTGACAGTTGCTGTTGATAATTGCTTAAATAACTTACTCAATGAAGATGAGGAAATAAAACTTGATGATATAAAAATGGTATCTTTATCTACTACTTTAGCTACTAATGCCATAGTTGAAGGGCAGGGTGCTGAAGTAGGGCTGATATTAATTGGTTTTGATGCTACAGAAGATTTACCAACACCTCATTATATTAGTATAGCAGGTGGATGTAATATTAAAGGTAAAATCAAAGAAAAGGTTGATTTAAAAGCAGCTAAAAAAGGTATTGAATCTATGGAATCAAAGGTTGATGCCTTCGCCGTATCTGGTTATTTAAGTATTAGAAATCCAGAACAGGAGATTAAGGTAAGAAATCTTATCAGAAAGCTCACTGCTTACCCGGTTGTAGCTGCTCATCAACTAACTTCAGAACTGGGCATGCATGAAAGAACTGTTACAGCAGTCTTTAATGCCAGGTTAATGCCATTAATTACAGATTTAATTGGAGCTGTAAAAGAAAATCTTAATGAAAGAGGTATTGAAGCTCCTCTAATGGTTGTGAAAGGAGACGGTAGTTTAATAAGTGAAAAAATGGCCAGAGAAAAACCTGTTGAAACTTCATTATCTGGTCCAGCAGCCAGTATTATTGGCTCTATGACTCTTACCGGGGAAAAGGATGGTATAATTGTCGATATGGGCGGTACTACAACTGATGTAGCTATTTTGAAAAATGGCAAGCCTAATTTAACTGTAAAAGGCGCAAAAGTTGGAGGTTGGTTAACAAGGGTTCAGGCAGCTGATATTACTACTGAAGGTGTAGGTGGAGATAGTTTTATTCAAGTTTCAAAAGATAGAATTTTAAATGTTGGTCCACAGAGAGTTTTTCCTTTATCCTGGGCCACATCAAATTATCCTTATCTTTATGAAGAATTAAAAACAATATATGATAAAAATTATTTCCCTATAAATTCTCAACCGACTAATATTTTAGTTTATATTAAAGACCCGGTTAATTTTGATTTGACTGACACTGAAAAAAATATTTTGAAAATTTTAAGGAAAGAACCTCATTCTCTTTACTATATTGCTAGAAAACTTGACAGAGCAGTAGATATACTCCCCTGGAAACGTCTAGTTAATTCTGGTTCTTTGCACAGGGCATCTTTAACTCCGACAGATATTCTTCACATTGAAGGAAAGTTTACAAAATGGAATGAAGAGGCTACAAAATTAGGCGCAAAAATTATGGCCAGGAGATATAATACTGACCTAGATTCATTTATTAAAGATGTATTAGAAGAAATATATTTTAAAGTAGCAAGCTTACTAATTGAAGTTTTATTAAAAGAAAAAGGAATAGAAATTACATGTAAGGATAATAGTTTAAATTATCTCTTCAGAGAAATGTTGAAAATTGATAAAGAAAAAAATAATTTGCTTGAATTCTATATGAAAACTAATATGCCTATTATTGCTGTAGGTGCTCCTGTTAATGCCTATTTTCCACAAATTGCGAAAAAAATGAATGCTAAGTTATTTTTACCAGAACATGCTGAAGTTGCTAATGCAGTTGGAACAGTAAGTGGAAAAGTAATTGAGCGAATCAAAATTATTATAAAACCCGGGGTAGGTGGAGGTTTTATTGTCCATATGCCCAGCAAAAGAATTAGTTTTATAAAATTTGATGAGGCGATTGATTATGCCTTAAAAAATGGTGAAAAACTTGCCAGGCAGCTTGCCATTGATTGCGGAGCTACAAATATAGAAATTATGACTGAAAGAAAAGATAAATATAGTGAATATGGTGGCCAAACTGGTGTTGAAAAAGATGAAGATAAATTATTTATTGAAAGCATTATACAATTTTCAGCAGTTGGCAAACCATGGGATGAGGATTAATATAGATTTGTAAAGTTATCATAAAATAATAATAAAAATTTACAGGAGGTTGAAAAAATATGATCGTTATTGGTGAATTAATTAACTCTACAAGAGATATTATTAAGGAAAAAATTGAAGAAAAAGATGCTGAATACATTCAGGAAATTGCAAAAAAACAGGTTGAAGCAGGTGCAGAATACGTTGATGTAAACGCTGGTGCTTTTGTCTGGGATGAAGTTGAATATATTCAATGGCTTGTTGAAGTTGTACAGGATGCAGTTGATAAACCATTATCACTTGACAGTCCAAGTCCTGAAGCCCTCCGAAAAGCTGCAGATAAACATGATGGTGTTCCTATGATTAACTCCATAACTGCAGAAAAAGAAAGATATGCTGAAATCATTCCACTGGTAAAAGAATATAATGCAAAAGTAGTTGCACTTTGTATTAGTGATGACGGTATGCCTGAATCAGCTGAAGAAAGATTGAAAATTACTGAAACATTAGTAAATAATTTTGAAAAAGATGGAGTACCACTGGAAAATGTATTTTTAGATCCAATTATTAAACCAATTAGTGTAGATGGTATTTTTGGATATCAAGTTTTAGATACAATTACAGGAATAATGGATATGGGTACAGATATGCATATAACATGTGGTTTAAGTAATATTTCTTATGGCCTACCACAAAGAGCTTTATTAAATCAAGCATTTTTAATAATGGCTATGGAAAGAGGTTTAGACTCTGCTATTATTGACCCATTAGACGATTATATGATGAAATTAGTTAAGGCTGCCGAAGTTCTTATTAATAGAGATAATTATGGTATGGAATACCTTAAAGCATCCAGAGCTGGAAAGCTGGATTAATAAAATCTAGAAGGGGAGAATGCAATGAGTAAAATTGCCGTAATCGGCGGAGGAATTGCAGGATCTTCAGCTGCCGTAGAACTAGCTAAAGCTGGAAATGAAGTTTTCATTATTGAAAAATCAAGTGAACTGGGTGGAAATGTTAAACACTATGGTTGTAAGGCTGTTGAAGTTTGTACGAAATGTAACTTATGTCTAGTTGATGATGTAATTAATGAAGTTTTTAATAATGAAAATATAAAGATTTATTATAAAACATTAGTTAATGATTTTTATGGCGAGCCAGGTAATTATACCCTGGGTATTGAAAATGAAGGTAATTTTAGCTCTCTTGATAATCTTGATTATATCGTTCTAGCTACTGGCTATACTAAATGGTCTAAGCTGGAAACTGGCACTCCTGAAATATATAACGATGAACATATTATCTGGGCTAGTGAATTAGAAGATTATTTAGAGAACAGGCTTGACCATGTTGAGAGTGAAGATCCTATAAAACTGGGTTATAAACCAGAATCTGCAATTTTCATACAATGTAATGGTTCAAGAAGTATACAGGAAAAGGCAAAGTATTGTTCTAAAATCTGTTGTGGATATGATTATAGACTGGCTAGAGTTTTAAAACACTATTATCCTGAAATTGATATCACCATGTTTTTTATGGATTTTCAGGAAGCAGGTTATTTACAAAGTATAACTTTTGATAAACTGGATGAAGAAGGTATAGATTATATTAATTGCAAACCAATGCGAATAGATAAACTAAATAATGGTCTAAAAATGACATATGAAGATCAAAGAACTGGAAAAACTGATGAAAAAAATACTCAATTATTAATACTATCTGAAGGGATACATGCCAGTGATATCAATGAAACCTGGTCAAAATTATTCAATTTGCAATTAAATGAATATGGATTTTTAACACCTATTGAAGATGAAAAAGATACAGGTGTATTCCTTGCTGGAACAATAAAAGGTCCCAAAGATATTGCTATGACGATAAGTGATAGTAAAAATGTGGCTTATAGAATTATTAAACAGCAGGCGTTAAATCAGAGTAAAATTTAAGCAATATTTTATAAGTCAGGAGGATAAGTAGATGTATGATCTTGTATTTATAGGTGATTCAATAGAATCCCCTAACATGAATACCTTAAGTATTAAACCTGAATTATTAGTTAAAAGCAGGGGTGAAATAGGAAATTTTAATATTTCTTATAAAAATACAGTAGAAGATTCCCAGCTAAATAAAATAAAAACAAGTAATATAATAATTAACCTGGATACTGAAAAAGAAAAATTAATTGAAGATACTCTTTCATTTGAGGAAGATTTAATTAGTAAAAAAGATGATCTTGCTAAAAATGAATATATTCTTTTTGTTCAGGATTATTTAAAAACATCTCCTGCTATAATGAGTAAATTTGGATTGGAAAAGGCAATTACACTTAATAAAGAATTAGAAAAATCACAGATTTACTATTTCTATCGTTCTATGAGATTTATCGATGAAAATGACAGATTATTTGAAGAAGCTCGCAGGAATGGTATTATCTTTTTGAAATATGAACCTGAAGGATTAATTATTTCAGACGATAATAAATTAACTTACAAAAGAGAAGATATTGAGCTTGAATTTAATAATCAAATTATTATGGCCCCTGGTATTAAAGCCAACAATTATATAAATAGGGTAGCCAGAATATTTAATCTTGAAATGGGTCCTGATGGTTTTTTGCAACCAGAAAATGTTTATCTTACACCAACATATACAGGGAAAAGAGGTATATATGTACTGGGTGGCTCTAGAGGTATAACTGCTTCTTCAAATTTTGAAGAGGAACTTGAATTCACATTAAATGAAATCGCAATATCGCTTGAAAACATTGAACCTGTAGTAAGTGATGAAAGGGTTGTAGATGACCAGAAATGTATACTTTGTTATACCTGTTATAGAGTATGTCCACATGGTGCAGTTGAAAGAGATGAAGAACTAAATTCTATGAAGATTAATCAACTTGCCTGTCAGGGATGTAATGCATGTATTTCTAATTGTCCTGCAAATGCAATTTCTATTGTAAATGAAGAAGAAAAGGAAATAAAACAGGGGCTTCATGTGCTTATGTGTGAAAATTCCGCACAAACTTCTTTTGATAAATTAAATCAGGACAAATTCAGTGATTTAAATGTTGAAACTATTCCCTGTTCCAGTAGTATTAGAAAAAAAGAATTATATACTTATCTACAGGAACCTGAAAATAGACTTCTTATCCTTGGTTGTTATGAGGAATCTTGTAAGCATATTAATGGTGATAAAAGAGGAGAACAAATTGTAGATGAAGTAAAAAGAACACTGGAAAAATTAAATATGAATAAAGATAGAATTGCATTCAAGAGAATATCACCAAGAATGGCTGAGGATTTAGATCAATACCTCTCCAATTGGAAGGAGGGTCTATCATGATAGTTGGTGAACAAAAAGATCTTAATGAAATAATTGATATGCTAGGTGATGATTTTGATAGTTTATTAATTGCCGGTTGTGGTACCTGTGTAACTGTAAGTATGGCTGGTGGTGAAAAAGAAGTGGAAGCACTGGCAGAAATTTTGAATATGCATTATAAAAATATTGGTAGAGATGTAAAAATTGAAACTGCAACAGTAAAAAGACAATGTGACTTTGAGTTTTTAGATGAACTTGAAGAACAGGTCAAAAGAAATGACTTAACATTATCTCTTGCCTGTGGTGTTGGTGTCCAACAACTTGTTGA
The DNA here is from genome assembly GCA_964581445.1 of uncultured Halanaerobiales bacterium. Lineage (GTDB taxonomy): Bacteria > Bacillota > Halanaerobiia > Halanaerobiales > CAZOON01 > CAZOON01. The sequence continues at coordinate 7,025 of CAZOON010000047.1, forward strand.
AAGATATCCAGATAAAATATTTTTGCCAGGTTTAAATACTACTTTTTATGGGGCTACTACAGATACTGGAGAATGGTCAGAGCGTTGTATAGGTTGTGGAAATTGTGTACTAGATCAATATTTTGGTATTTGTCCTATTGCCAGATGTTCAAAAAGTCTCCTAAATGGACCCTGTGGAGGTTCGCAGGACGGAAAATGTGAAGTTGATCCTGAAATTGATTGTGTCTGGGAATTAATATATAACAGAGCTAAAAAACTGGGTAAATTAGATGAATTAACTAAGCTTGAACCCCCTAAAGATTGGTCAACATATAGGGATGGTGGCCCACGTAAATTAATAAATGAAGAAGTATATAATGACTGAAAGGAGTATTAAAATGGCTGAAGAATATATATCTACCCTTCAAAAAAAATTAGAAGATGGTCATTTTGTTGTTTGCAGTGAAATGGGACCACCAGTAGGAGCTGATCCAGATTTTATTAAAAACAAGGCCCATAAATTGAAGGGTTATGTAGATGCTGTTAATATTACTGATAATCAAACTGCAATCGTTAGAATGTCCAGTATTGCTGGTGCTAAAATAGCTACTGAAGAAGGCCTGGAGATGATTATTCAGGTAACCTGCAGAGACAGAAATCGTATAGGATTGCAAAGTGATATTCTAGGAGCCAGTTCCCTAGGTCTAAGAAATGCATTATTATTAACAGGTGATCATCAGGTTTTTGGTAAAGATAAGGGTTCTAAAAATGTTTTTGATATGGGTTCTGTTCAATTAATACAAGTAGCAAGTGATATGATTAATAAGGGTGTATTATTAAACGGCTCAGAAATGGAAGTTCCTCCTAAAATGTTTATCGGAGCTGCCGCTAATCCATTTGCCGACCCTTTTGAAATGCAAATGATAAAGTTTTCAAAAAAAATTGAAGCTGGAGCTAGATTCTTCCAGACACAGGCAATATATAATATTGACAAATTTAAATACTGGATGGAAGAAGTTAGAAAATTAGGTTTGCATAAAAAAGCTTATATTCTGGCGGGAATATTACCTACTAGATCAGTAAAAGCTTTGAAAATGATGAAAAAATTTGTTGCAGGTATGGATATTCCTGATGAAACAATTGAAAGAATGGAAGCTGCAGAAGATAGAAAGGCTGAAGGTGTAAAAATGGCTGTTGAAACTATTGAAGAAGTAAAAAAAATAGAGGGTGTAAGTGGAGTACATCTTATGCCAGTTGCCTGGGAAGAAATAACACCTGTTGTTGTTAAAAATGCAGGTCTTTATCCTAGACCGGAGGTGGATTAGAATGGATAAAAATTTTAAAAATGAAGTTATGGCAAGACCTGGAGGAGAAAATCTAAGTTTATGCTATAGTTGTGGAAGTTGTACAGCAACCTGCCCAGTTGCTGAATTAGATGATACATTTAATCCCAGAGTAATGATTAAAAAAACATTACTTGGTTTTAAAGAAGAGGTATTAAATAATGATGACCTCTGGAAATGCATACAATGTAGAAGATGTGTTTCACATTGTCCACAAAATGTAAGATTTGCTGATATAATAAGGGTCCTACGAGATCTTTCAGTAGAAGAAGGTTATTACAGTGAGGAATTACTTGATGAAGTGAGTAATTTTGATAAAGATTTATTAAACGTTCGAATCCAGACTGTATCAGATCATATTAATGAAGGTAAAGATTTTGATGAGGTCTTGAATAAAGTAAATAGTGGTGGTGACAAGAATGGCTAAACCAGTATTAGTCCTGGGTGGAGGTATTGCTGGTATACAGGCAGCTATAGATTTAGGGGATATGGGAATACCAGTTTATCTAGTTGAAAGCAAACCAAGTCTTGGTGGTAGAATGGCTCAATTAGATAAGACTTTTCCCACCAA
>CAZOON010000048.1:0-8917 GCA_964581445.1 uncultured Halanaerobiales bacterium
TAGTGAAGGAAAGTTTGTTGTAGTTTTAGATTTTTCCCGACGGGTTATTTCAAACAATGATGGGCAAACACTTACAGATAGAGGAATAACAGATTTTGTTTTTAATTTAGAAGATGAAGGACCGATGCTTTATAGTATGGACCATCCCCTTATCTTTGGGATTAGTGATGCTCAAAATATTGCTTCTGGTGCCATTAATTCAGCAGAAAATAATCAGATAATCTCTGTTGATAGTGAGGGGAATGTAGAATTAAAGGATATAGAAGATATTGTTAATGATACAGATGAAGAGGAAATGGATGAAGGTAGTGAAGTAGATTTATCTTATATTGTAACAAAAATTGGTGGATATTATGGATATTATGAACCGATCTGGCAGGGTTATAATTTTTCTACGGATACTGTTATGGATTTAGATTGGGATTCAGATGGTTATTACGGTGGTGCTCCGGATGTGGCTGTAGGAGATGACCCGGGTTCAGGTGGAGGAGAGGGGCATGGTGATGAAATTGGGAGTACACTGGTGGTTGAATCTGATATAGGGCATATTATGCTTGCTGAAAGTGATATCAAAAATGTAACAGAAGTTCCGGCAGATGGCTACAGTTATGAAATTCATGAATATAATGGTGCGTACAGGATGGAGCCTGGAAAGTGTTATGCACTTAAACTCCGGGATGGGAACTATGCTGTAGTTTATTTTGATGGGTTTGAAACCATCAAGGAAACTGCAGATGAATTTCAAGAAACAACAACCCTTTACTACAAATACCGTAATGATGGAGGAAGGCAGTTTTAGGGGGTAGCCCATGCTAAAAAAAGGAAATACTTTAATAAAAAATAAAATTTTCCATACATTATTATTTACACTGCTTATTATTAGCAGTATTGTCCATCCGGTAGCAGCCATATCAGAACTTGCCGCAGAAGGTCTGGACCTGGCGGCAGAGATAGCCAGTGGACAGGATGCCACTGCCGGTATGCAAAAATACGCAAAAGATAAATACAGTGACTGGATGTGGCAAGCTGCCGGGGGTTATGAAAACTTATGGAATGGTAATATTGTAGGAGAGAGTTATATTGAACAGATAAAGGGTAAATTTGATAAAATTCAGATTGCTATTGATTTACTAAGTAAATTAGCCCTTGCCATTGATTCAGGTAATTATGATGAAGGGCTTTATCATACGGTAGAAGCTGCTGTAAGTGTAGCTAATCATCCCCTGGTTAATGCTACCTGGGCAGCAGCTAAATTAACATATGAATCACATATGATGGTAAAGTCTACGGAAGCGGAAAGACAGATTTCAATATTGTTTCACCATCTTCATAAAGACCGACGCCTCTTTGCAGCAGAAGAAGGCGAAATGAAACAGATACCCATAAATAAAGATACAGTTGATTATTTCTTCAATGAATATATTGTCACAGATTTTACGATGAGGGCAAAGGTTAAGGACTATGTAGAAGTACGTTTAAATGAGGAATGGCCGGAAGAAAGCTGGGGCAGTTGGCTTAACAATTTGCGGGCAGTTGGCTCAGGTGTTGATAGTTCAGAGGCTGAAGAAACTATTGCTTTACAGGGTGAATATAGAAATATTGCCAGAGGCTGGATTAAACACTTAATGGAAGATGTTAATTTAGAGGCCCAGAGATGGTATAGTGAAATGAAATTACGTAAACTAAGGGCTGAATTCGAACAGTTTCGCAGTCAATTTACTGCCTTTAATAATGACATTGAAGGCCTGTTAAGGAATTTTTTGCGGGCCAAAGAAATCAGGTCCAGGGAAGAGTTTTATCGTGAATTTTTAGTAACAAGCGATAAGGCCTATAATCGCCTTATAACTCAGCTTGATAAAAGCGAAAATAAAAAGCGCAATGTTTTACTTGATATTTATGAAGAGGCAGGAGATTTTAAGTTCAAGGTTATGAGTTATAGAAGTCAACTGCAATGGGCAGGTATGAAAGACCTAGCAAAATTATATCTTGAGCATTATCGCAAATGGATTGATTTAAGAGATAGTATTCATAATAGTATACCACCTGTTATTAGTGAGACAGAAGCAATTGAGGAAACATTTGATACAAATAATGTCTGGAGTAGTGAAATAGGAGAATTATATAATATCTTAATTGGTGATTTACTGGGAAAACCAGAGTTTATGAATAATTCAGCGGAAATTGAAGGATTAAAAAAAGAATTTGCTGCTTTATTTAAAGAAGGAAGTATTTCTGATGATAGAGATACATTACTTGATAATAATGCCTATGATAGTGTAATGAGTAAATGGAGTGATATTTATAAGAAAGGGAAGGATGAACTTCAAAGTAGAGTAAATATTGCCAATAGAAGAATCGACCTTTATAATCTTTATCGTAAAGGTGGAGATATAAGTACTGCAAATGAAAAAGATATACAGATTATAGAAAAAATCAACTCAATCATTAAAAAAATGAGTGAAGAAGGCAAGGGCTCTGAAGTGCTCAGGTGGTTTTATATAAATGATTTAGCTTCATTTTATGTACATAAAGCGGTTTATGTTCCGGGAAAACTTTATCTAGATAAAGCGGATAACTGGTTTGCTGAAAGGATTAATCTATTAAATCAAAAAAAATCTATTCGCCAGCAGCAATATGCTCAGATTTATGCTTATCTACATAAAATCAGGGATATATTTTTACCTGATGCATATGAGTTTAGCCCTTATACCAGGTATAGTTATTATAATAGTTCGGATAATGAATTGGATAAATTGATAAATTTAATTTCTTTCCTAAAGCCATCTAAAGACTTAAGTGATAGCGAAAAAAGGATTAAAGAGTTCAGCTTTAGTAGTTACCAGGGTGTTTCTGGCTCAATACTTAAAATGCCAGGGCGTCTGGAAAACGATGCTCTTGAAATATCAAGCAATGGCTTGACTCGGGAATATATCTATGAGCAAGAGATAAAATTTGAAAAGTATATAGAACAGTCTGAAGAGGCAGCAGCAATCTGGAAAAAAATAAAACTACCAACAACTGAAGAAATTGAAGAAATAAGATATTTGATTGATAAAGAATTTTCCCTGGAATCACTTAATATGCTGGGGAATGAAATATTAGATTTACAAGCAGAATGTGCTCAAATTAAAACTGGATTAGAAAAAAACAGGCAGTTAGTTGAAAATGACATGGAGAACAGGAAGAGTACTGCTGACTGGTTACGGGATAAGGCCTTTAGAATGAATATCTTTTTTGATAAACTGGCAGAAAAAAATATGATAGATTCCAGGCTAATGTCAAATAAAATATTTAAAGTAATACTTCCCGAAGGATATGCCTATGTAGGTTCAGATCCAAATAATTATTATGAAAAAGCAAAAGATATGAGGGGTATGATCCTGGCAATGAAACCCTATCCTCATCTTATGCAGAGTGATGAATTGAGTAATTTAAAAGGTAAAATGACAGATTTGAAAACAGAATGGGTTAACAGCGGTTTTTATAATTTTTATAAAAGGTATGCACCTGGAACCTTTAAGACTTTAGAAAATATTTTAAATTTAAAAATTATATCAGATTATGGTGCTTATCCACCTATTAAAGCAGCTATTGAAAGAGCAATTGTACATCCAGCTCTTTTGAGTAATGAAAGTTCAGAAAATGGTCTGGCTTTGGTGGGGTTTGAAGTGATTAAAGAAAGCAATCTGGAAGATGCGGAGAAAATACTTAAAGAAACTGCTGAAATTGTTGAAGGAGAAGTAGATGAAAATTATAGATTAATAAATGAAGAAGAGCTCTTTGAAAATATCCGTCTAATTTCTGAACTTTTACCTCTAACTGCTGCTGTAAAATCTGTGTCTGCTGATAAAGATTCATTTGAATTAGAGCTTTTAATTGATGAAGAAGATATTTCTTATCTTACGGGGTATGAACTGGCATTAAGTTATAAGGAGTTTGCAGAAAATATCAGGGAGTTATTCTATAAATACCACCACCGGGCAGCGGAAGAATATCACAAGGAAACTGAAAGAATGCTACTCTTTGATCAACTGGCGGTAGAAATAGAAGCTGCCATTGACTCGGTTGAATTTTCTATTTATGATGAAGATTATGAAAATGCCCTGCTCTATGAAGAGGAGCTGGAAAGATTTAAAGAAGAATATATTGCCCTGGGAGAAGATCCAGACAGCAGGGTACCGGAATTGTTAAAAAAGCTGGAATCACTTTTTGCTGAGATAGAAGATTTAAAGGATAAGGAAGATGAAAATTTTGATAAAATAAAGGCCTTTTATGAAGAATTTGTTGGAAGTTATGAATTAAAAGATGAATTCGGAGTCCTGGCTTTGCTGGCAGATGAATGGGAGGCTGCAGATGGCACAACACTCTGGGATCTTGAAGATACACTTAGCAGGAATTTCCGTGTTTTCGATGAGGTAAGTTACCAGATATCAAATCTTGAAATTAGTGAAAGTGATAAGAGCAATCAATATTTAGTATATTATGATTTGAAAATTGTAAGTATAATCTATGATAGAGATATTACACATGAAGAATTATCATCAGTTCGAGAAGTACTTGAATTAAAAGAGGATGGCTCCTTTAAGATAATTAAAACTCTGGGAGGACGTTTCTGGAAAGAATAAAAGATGGTATTATTATTAGCAATAATAATATGGAAGACAAAATAAATTTTATTAGTAATGGGCTTATTATAGAATCTTATGAAGTAAATGGTAAAGTTACAGATATTAATGGGAATGTAATTCCTGAGGTAATAATAAGATTTAGTAGTGGGGACAGTTCTGTAATTATAGATACCAATGGAGAATGGAACAAGAAAGGTTTAAATGGTGAAGTAAGTGTTAGGCCCGAAAAATATGGTTACATATTTGTACCAGAGGAACGTATCGTATCTGGGAATGAAGATTATGTTAATTTTAGAGCTAATTCTATGTATACAGCAAGCGGTAAAATTTATATTAAAGATACAGATGAAGGTATTACTGGAGTTGAACTTTTATATGAAGGTCTTGAACCTGAAAAAGGATATGAGTCTGTTATTTCTAATAATCAAGGAGTATGGACTAAAAGGACTTTAATAGGGAAAGTAAAAGTGACACCAAATTTAGAAGGATGGAATTTTATTCCTTATGATAAAATGATTACATCATTAGATAATGAAGAAATTAATTTTAGAGCTTATCCAGATATTAATTATAAATTTTATAGTGTTTCTGGAAAGGTTATTGATAATGAATCAAAAGGAATTCCTGCAATTAAAATATTATTTAAGCGTAATAATGAAACAGTGTGGACTACATATAGTAAAGAAAATGGAGAATTTTCAGTTGGCGATTATTTGTGGGGGAGTATTAAAGTAGAAGCAGACGATTCTATATATACTTTTGAACCTAATAATTATGTAATTGATAAAATAACTGAAGGTATTATTTTTAAGGGGAAATAAACAAAATAAAAAAGACATAAATAATTGCTGTACCTACAAATATGGTACAGCAATTATTTATTTAACAAGATTTAATTAAAAAAAGGAATAAGCATATTATTTATTGAAATAAGTAATGATTTAATGGAATATAAAATTTTTTAGGAGGTATAAAATGTCTAAAAGAGCTATTAAAAAGGAGAGTATAAAAAGATATGCACAGAATTTTCATGAGGATAGAACTAAAAAAGTTATAGCAGATGCAGTTATCAAAAATGGTCTTAATGATGTGGCTATGAATTATGAATCAATAGCAAATATGCATTATAATTTTTCTGAAGAGATTGATGTTGGAAAGGTTACAAATCAAAAAAAGAGTGGTAGATGCTGGATGTTTGCAGCATTAAATAATATTAGATATAGTATTTCTGATAAATTAAATATTAAGAACCATGATTTTGAATTATCTCAGTCATACACCATGTTCTGGGATAAACTGGAAAAAGCGAATTATTTTCTGGAAAATATAATAGAAACTAAAGATATGGAACTTGATAGTCGAAAAGTTATGTGGCTTCTAAGTAACCCTACTAATGATGGGGGTCAGTGGGATATGTTTACTGGAATAATAGAGAAATATGGTATTGTTCCCAAGTATATTATGCCTGAAAGTTATTCCAGCAGTAATTCTGCAGTTATGAATAAAATATTAAATTTAAAACTCAGGGATAATGCTAAAATTCTAAGAAAGAACTATAAACGAGGTGTTAGTTTCTCAGAACTTCGCGATAAAAAAGAAAATATGATTGATGAGATTTACTCTATTTTATCTTATTTTTTAGGTAATCCTCCCCAGAGCTTTGATTTTGAATATAGAAATAATGATAATGAATTTTATAGAGATGGAAATATTAGTCCTCAGGAATTTTATCAGAAATATTCTGAAGTAAAAATGAAGGACTATGTCAGTATCATTAATGCCCCCACAGGTGATAAACCCTTTCATCAAACATATACAGTAGAATTTTTGGGTAATGTTGTGGATGGACAGCAGATTCATTATCTAAATCTGGATATAGAGAAATTGAAGGAACTATCCATTGCTCAAATAAAAGATGGTGAGCCTGTCTGGTTTGGCTGTGATGTAGGACAGATGTCAGATAGGGATCTGGGAATAATGGATACAGAGCTATATAATTATGAAGATATTTTAAATACAGATTTTACCCTGGATAAGGGTGAAAGATTACAATATGGTGAGAGTGTTTTAACACATGCCATGGTATTTACCGGGGTTAATCTTTGTAATGGTAATCCCAGGAGGTGGAAGGTACAAAATAGCTGGGGAGAAGAAGCGGGGAATAAAGGTTTTTTTGTTATGAGTGATAATTGGTTTGAAGAATTTAATTATGAAGTAGTTATAAATAAAAAATATTTATCAAAAGAATTGTTGCAAGATTATCAAAAAGAAGCAGTTATATTAAAACCCTGGGATCCAATGGGGTCACTGGCCTGCAAATATTGACTTTAAAGAGGTGAGCCTATGAAAATAATATTTAATATTGTAATAATTAGTTTTATAATCATATTATTACCTTTTTCACTTTTAAAAGCGGCAGATAAGGATTTTATTGGTAAATGGAGAGGTAGTATAGATATACAAAATAATAAATTAGAAATAATGATTAATATGGCAGATAAGAGTGGCTTAAGAGGTACTCTTGATATTATTAGTCAGGGTGTTACAGGACTTCCTTTAGAAAATATAGAGCTTAATGATAATAAAATTAATTTTGATATGCCAAAATTACCTGGAAATGCCTTTTTTCAGGGGGAATTAAGGGGCGATACAATTAAAGGTAAATTTAAACAATTTTCTCAGTTTTTTTCTTTTGAAGTAAAACGCATGACTGAAAAGGATATTAAAGATAAGGAAATGATATATGCTACTGGAGAATATAAGATTAAAGAAAAAGAAGTATTTATTTCTACAGAAGGAGGTAAGATTGCTGCTACTTTGACTATTCCGCAGGGAATAGTCAAACCTTTAAAAGCTATTGTGCTGGTTGCAGGATCTGGACCTACTGATAGAGATGGTAATAATCCTTTGATTAAAGTTAAAGTAGATACTTTAAAAGAATTAGCTCATTATTTTTCATCTAATGGTATAGTAACTTTAAGATATGATAAGAGAGGAATTAAAGGGAGTTCAAATATAGAGCAAAAGACTACATCATCTTTTGATATGTTTAAATATGATCTTGACCAGGTAATTAATTATTTGAAAGAGAGTAAATTTATTAATAAAAAAGAGCTCTATGTTTTAGGTCATAGCGAAGGAGCTATGTTAACTATTATGTCTGCAAGTGATAGAAATGATCTGGCCGGGATTATTTTAATTGCTGGAGCGGGTTTCCCTCATGCAAAAGTACTTCGCTCCCAGATTGAAAATTACGGAAAAATGTATGAAGTAGCCGGACAAAAATGGATAAAAAAAGAGCTTCTTACAGCACTTGATGATTTATATTCTGCTATAAGAAATGATGCTTCTTTTGATATTGAAAATTATGATATACCAGATGATTTAAAAGTAATATATTTGAGCCTTGCCAATCAAAAGGAATTTGCCAGGGATTGGCTTGATCTTGACCCCGCAAATTTACTTAAAAGGGTGAAAACTTCAGTTTGTATAATACAGGGAACAAACGATAGCAGGGTAAGTGTGGATAATGCAAAAAATTTAGCTTCTGTGGTTTCAAAGGAAAGATTGGATTTAAATATTTTTGAAGGGATTAATCATTTTTTAAAAAAGGCTGATGCGGGTTACATTAATCCTTCACAGAGGATAGAGTGTGAATTACTAGATACAATATATGACTTTGTTATGATATTTTAGAAAAACAAACATATTATATGATTGTAAATGAAAGGAGTATTAGAAGATGATTCGAAAGGCAGAAGAAAGCGATGTTGAAATAATAGCCGAATATAATTGTAAAATGGCAATGGAAACAGAAGATTTAAAATTAGATAAAGAAATTGTATTAAAAGGGGTAAGCCATGCATTAAATGATAGTTCAAAGGCTGAATATTATTTATATGAGATAGATGGTATGGTTGTAGGTCAATTAATGATTACAAAGGAATGGAGTGATTGGAGAGACGGTGATTTCTGGTGGATTCAGAGTGTGTATGTAGATAATAATTACAGGAGAAAGGGTATATTTAGAGCATTATATAATCATGTTGAAAAACTGGTTCAAAAAGACCCTTTTGCCTGTGGTATAAGATTATATGTTGAAAAGAATAACGAGCGAGCCCAGCATACCTATAAAGAAATGGGTATGGAGGAGACACATTATTTATTATATGAGGTAGAAAATATAAATAGAATTTAGAAAAATAATTACTGAAAAGTATCATGGGATAAGATTTAATCTTATCCCATGAATTATTTTTAGCTGTTTTTGCGTATCATAAAATTTTTTG
>CAZOON010000049.1:0-8898 GCA_964581445.1 uncultured Halanaerobiales bacterium
TACCAGTATTAAGTACCCCTACTATAGAAAATTTTATGAATTTCTTTAATTCTTGTTTATTATTCATTTTCGTTTTCCTCAGTAAAGCCTGTTAATTCTTTAATTATATAGTGGGGTCGCCTTTTCATTTCTATATAAATCCTGCCAATATATTCACCCAATATACCCAGCGTCAATAATATAACTCCACCTAAAAATAAATTAGAGACCATTAAAGAACTCCATCCAGTAATTGTTTTATCAGTAAAAATTTTTAAATAAAGTATTCTTATAATATAAATAAAACTAACTCCTGAAATAATCGTTCCCATAATAGTAGCAATTTTTAAGGGGAATGTAGAAAAAGATGTTATACCATCCAGTGAAAAATTAATCATTTTTAACAATGAATATCCAGTATTGCCACTATATCTGTCAGCCCTTTCATATACCACAGATGTCTGTTTAAAACCCACCCAGCTTACTAGCCCCCTGATAAATCTATTTTTTTCAGGCATTTTACGCAATTGACTTGCTACTTGATTACTCATCAAACGAAAATCTCCTGTATCAAGTGGAATATTAATATCTGTAATTTTATTTAATAAACGATAGAATAATTTCGCTGTTATTTTTTTGAAAAATGTTTCCCCACTTCTGCTCTTTCTCTTAGCATATACAACATCATAGCCTTCCTCATATAATTTATACATATCTTTTATTAATTCCGGTGGATCCTGAAGATCAGCATCTATCAAAACAATTGTTTTGCCCATAGCATGATCTATTCCTGCAGTTACAGCGATTTGATGCCCGAAATTTCGGGAAAAATCTATTAATTTTACATTATTATCTTTTTTTATTAATCCTTTAATCTTTTTTACAGAATCATCTTCACTACCATCATTAACATAAATTATTTCATAATCAAGACCCATTTCATCATCAAGAATATTATGCAATCTATCATAAAGAGCTGTTATATTATCTTCTTCATAATAAACAGGGACAACAACAGATATATCTTTAGACATCTTCTTCCCCTTTCTTATATATACCATTTATGAATTAAGTTCAAAATTGCTTAAAAGAACTGCTCCTGCATGACTTTTTATTAAATTTATATTAGAATTCATTGACTTAAGTTCCTGATAATCAGCTTCATCCGCAAGAATAAATACCCTGGGATTATGATCTAAAAAAGTCCTTAGTTCTTTCATTCCTGATATAAATTTAACCTCCCTTTGTGTATAATATACTGTACTCGCCGCCTCCATTTGCATGGCACTTGCAACAGCTATGTCTTTTTGTTTATACTCCCTTACAGGCTGGGTCAGAATTTTTATTGGTTTTGCCTGGTCAATACCTGGAATAACTGCCATAATAAGTATTAACAAAGATATATAGGATATTATTAAATATACAATGAAAGAGCGCTCAGGTCTCCTTATTTTTATAGTCATAAGCAGGGCCAGCACCCCACCAATAATAAAAACGAGGGGAAAGAAAAATAATAACTCATATATTTCTATATATTGTTGATAATTATTGATTACATCTTCTCTTAAATAAAATAAAGCACTCAATAATATAAGACCAATTAATATAATAATACTACTTGAAAAAATATATTTTTTTCCTGCAAGCTTTTTATCTATAATATTATCCCACCAGTAGGCAATCAAAAAAACCAGTACCGGATAAGTTGGAAGAATATAACCCGGTAATTTAGTACTGGCAATACTGAAAAAAACTAAAATAAGTAAAAACCAGCTTAAAAGAAATTTAAAGGCGTCCTTTTTTTCTTTCCATTTATTTTTTATTAAACCCACCTGCCAGGGTAAAAATGCACTCCAGGGGAAAAGACCCAGAAAAATAACTGCAAGATAATAATACCAGGGACCACCATGGCTTTCAATGGCCTGAGAAAACCTTGTAAACATATGATAACCAAAATATGTATCTAAAAATTGGGAGCCATAATTATTCCATAACAATATATGCCAGGGCAGGGCAATTAATAAATATATAAACATACTTAAATAGGTCCACTTATATTTAAATTCTTTAATAAATTTCACCGGCCCCAGATAAATCAAAATAATCAGGCCTGGGAGCCCCAGAGCAACTGGACCTTTAACAAGTGTTCCCAGTCCCAGTGCTACTGCAGCTAGAAGATAAAAACGCCTGTCTTCCTTATAGGCAAGATAAAATAAATAAAGACTCAAAGTAATTAAAAAAGTAAGCGGGACATCCATGTAAAATATCCTTGATTGTATAAGATACTGAAAACTAGTCCCCATAATTAGAACAGATAATGTTGCAGTCCTCTGATTAAATAATTTTTCTGCAAATAAATATATTATTATTAAATTTAATAAACTAAAAAAAACAATACCCAACCTGGCCGTAAATTCACTTATACCAAAAACATTATAAAAAAATGCAGTAATCCATAACACAAGTGGTGGTTTATCAAAACGAACCTGGTAATTAAAAAACGTGTTAATATAATCATCTCTTAAGACCATTTCCCGGGCCATTTCTGCATATACCCCTTCATCCAGGTCCCACAAACTACTATTACCAAGGTTTAAAAAATATAAGGGCAACAATAATAAAATTATTAACACAATAAGCTGCCATCTTTTAAAAGAACTAATATTCAGCACTATATTACCCACTTTCCTTTTTATACTTTATCATATATTAATTATAATTATTAAGGAAGAAAAATTCAAATTTATTATAAAATCACAAAGTAATCCTTACTAACATAATATATTATACATCTTGAAATTAAAGAGGTGATAACATGGGTAACTATTATGATGGTGGAGGTTATGGCTCCAGTTATACCTTTATAATTTTCTTGATCTTAATACTCCTGTTACTGGGAACTAATTAAATATATTGCTCATTTGCCTCCTTAAATCAAAATCCACAGCAGTTTAAACTGCTGTGGATATATATTTATTATAGATTTTTTATTATCCAATCTGCATATTCAGCTGTCCCCTTACCCTCTACACCCTTCATATTTCTGGCAATATCATCGGTAAATATCTTTTGCTCAATTGTCTTTTCTATTGCCTTCTGGATTAAAGTAGCCACTTTATACCAACCCATATATTCAAGCATCATCTTTCCAGAAAGTATTAAAGAAACAGGATTAGCCCTGTTTTTCTCCAGATCAGGTGCACTACCATGTGTAGCTTCAAAAACAGCAATACTATCACCAATATTGGATCCAGGGGCTATGCCCAGTCCACCCACCTGTGCGGCAAGGGCATCTGATAGATAATCGCCATTTAAATTTGAAGTCAATAAAATATCATATTCCTCACTATTAATAAGTATCTGTTGTAACATATTATCAGCAATACGGTCATTTACCATTATTTTATCTTTATAATTATCTTCAATATATTTATATGCCCATTTTTTAAAAGCACCTTCAGTGTATTTCATTATATTACCTTTATGGACAATAGTAATATTTTTTTTCCCGTTTTTTATTGCATATGCAACAGCCTTTTCTGTAATTTTTTCAGTCCTATATTTACTGATAGGCTTAATGCCAATACCGGTATAATAATCCAGTTCTGCCTCTTTATTAAGTTCTTTGACTAAATCAATTATTTTTCTGGCTTCCCTGCTACCTGCAGGCCATTCCAGGCCCATATATATATCCTCCATATTTTCTCTAAAAACCACCATATCAACATTTTCTGGTTTCTTTACCGGACTGGGAACACCCGGAAGCCATTTAACTGGCCTGATACAGGCATATAACTCTAGCTCCTGTCTTATGGCTACATTTAAACTTCGATACCCGGCTCCTACTGGAGTAGTCAGAGGGCCCTTTATGGCCACTATATTTTCTTTTATCTTTTCCAGTGTTTTATCTGGAAGCCATTCTCCGGTTTCCTTAAATGCTTTTTCTCCCGCCAGTAATTCTTCCCAGTAAATCTTTTTTTGACCGGTATAGGCCTTTTCTACTGCTTTATCAATTACTTTTTTAGTAGCAGGCCAGATATCTGCTCCAATCCCATCACCTTGAATAAAAGATATTCGGGGATTATCAGGGACCATTAATCCATTTTCATCTATCTTAATTTTCTCACCCATCATAATTAAATCCCTCCATTATTTTTATTCTTCACGTAATTTAATAGTCCCCCTGCCAGTAAGATATCCTGGGCTCTTGGAGATAGTTTTAAATATGTTTTAAATATATAATCCTTTGTTGTATTTTTAATATTAATAAACCCGGTTTTAATATTTTTTTGCACATCTTTAAAAATAAGTATATCCCCGTCAGATATATTTATATAACTTTCTTTATCAGAAAAGCAAAGTGGTAAAATCCCAAAATTAAGTAAATTATCATGGTGTATACGGGAAAATGATTTAGCGATTACAGCCTTTATTCCTAAATACATGGGGGCAATTGCTGCATGCTCTCTGCTGGAACCCTGCCCATAGTTCTCTCCACCAACTATTATCCCACTTTCTTCCTTTTTAGCCTTATTTACAAAGTTTTTATCCAGATTTTTAAATACATGTTCTGATATGGCTGGAATATTAGAACGCAGTGGTAATATTTTTGCACCAGCTGGCATTATATCATCAGTACTAATATTATCACCCGTTTTTAATATAACCCTTCCCTCTATATTATTTTCTAATGTTTTTCTATAAGGTAATGATTTAATATTTGGGCCTCTCCTTAGTTCAATATCATTTGAAATATCAGCTGAAATAATCAAACTATCGTCAATCAAATATTCTTCTGGTTCCTTAATTTTCCGCAAATTATCAGGGGCCTGATATTCTGATGGATCAGTGATATACCCTGTAATTGCTGTCATAGCTGCAGTTTCTGGGCTTGTTAGATAGATTCCTGCATCAATGGTCCCGCTTCTTCCTTTAAAATTTCGATTTGATGTCCTCACAGTTATACCACCAGAAGGAGGGGCCTGACCCACACCAACACAGGGGCCACAACTACATTCAAGTATTCTTGCTCCAGCATTAATAAATTTTTCAATATAATTATCTCTGGCCAACATAGTAAAAACCTGTTTTGACCCGGGAGAAACAAGCAGGCTTAAATCTGGATGTATTTTTTTATCAGTCAATATCTCAGCTGCCCGGGCCAGGTCAGTATAGGAGGAATTTGTACAACTACCAATATAAACCTGATCTACCCTGGTTTTTTCTAAATCACTGATTTTAACTACATTATCAGGACTATGGGGTTTAGCAACCATCGATTCAATATCCCCAAGATTAATTTCTATTACTTCACTATATTCTGCATCTTTATCTGGCAAAAGCTCTAGCCAATCCTGTTCTCTCTGCTGGGCCTTTATAAAATCTCTACTTATCTCATCACCGGGAAATATAGAAGTAGTTACACCAAGCTCTGCCCCCATATTTGTTATAGTTGCCCTCTGTGGTATACTCAAACTTTTTATTCCAGGCCCTGTATATTCTATTGCCTTACCAACTCCACCTTTTACACCCATTTCTTTAAGTATATATAATATAAGGTCTTTGGCATTCACTGTGGGTTTCAACTCACCCTTAAGAATAATATTAACAATCTCTGGCATATTTAAATAATAGGGCTCTCCCGCCATAGCCATCGTAACATTTAATCCACCTGTACCAATTGCCAGCATTCCCAGAGCTCCTGATGTAGGGGTATGACTATCTGCCCCCAGTAAAATTTTCCCTGGCACGGCAAACCTGTGAAGATGAAGCTGGTGGCAGATGCCATTACCAGGTTTTGAATAATACATGCCATATTTTTTAGAACATGACTTTAAAAATAAATGGTCATCTGCATTTTCAAAACCCACCTGTAATGTATTATGGTCTACATAATTCGCAGACTTCTCAGTTCTCACCTCTTGCAATCCAAGGGTCTCAAATTCAAGACAAACCATAGTTCCAGTTGCATCCTGTGTCAGGGTCTGATCTATTTTAATTGCAATTTCTTCCCCTGGTTTTAATTCACCCTCTAATAAATGATTATGAATAATTTTTTCTATAACACCTTTCCCCATTATTTCAACTCCTTTTTTATAAAATAAAAAAACTAAATTGTATACTGTATCCCATATAGAATAAAAATATTTTATTCCCCTGTATATTTCAAATAACTGTTCTTTGCATTATTTATATGATTTTTTGTAGCCTCTTCACTGGCCACAGGGTCTTTTTTTGCCAGGGCTTCAAAAATATCTTTATGTTCTTGCATAACATTTTCTCGTCTATTCTTACTTGATAAAGTAATCTCACGGGTCTCTTCAGTATATTCTTCTAATTGAGCTATCATTTTAATCAATCTGGGCATATTGCTGGCAGTTCTTATGATATTATTAAATTTAATACATAGTGATTTAAATAATTCAATCTCTTCATCTTTTAAAGCTTCATCCATTTTATTTAAAGTCACTTTTAGTTTAATAATTTCTTCTTGAGCAATATTCTCTGCTGCACTCTTTGAAGCCAGTCCTTCCAATACTATCCTGATAGAATATACTTCAAGAATATCGTTTTTTTTCAAGACCTTTACAAATATCCCCTTTCTGGGAACATGTTCCACAAGCCCTTCACTTTCTAGTTTTCTAAAAGCTTCTCGAACCGGTGTCCTGCTTACCTGCATTTCCCGGGCAATATTAGTTTCAACCAATTTTTCCCCTGCTGAATATAAACCGGCAAATATCCTTTTTCTAAGTAATTCATATATTTTATCCCTTATAGGTTTGATTTGACTGGCATCAAATCCCTCTAAATTGTTCTTCATTTTACCACCTCTGCATTTTGTATACAGTATCCTACTTATCTTATTCTATATTTACTAATAAAATCCTTTATTTATTTCTTATAATTCCACAATTTATGATTACTTGTAGATACAGACATTACTCCTTCTTCTAACAAATGGTCTATCTCTTCTTTTTCCCGGATAAGACCACCGGCAATTACCGGACATATTTTATCCTGCTCTACATTTTTTATAAAATATGGGGCCGCAATACCTGGTAATATTTCTACTGCATCTGGTCTGTAATTTTCCAGAAGATGCTTTCCTGTTTTAACAGCACATGAATCAAGCAAAAATAATCTCTGAACAGCCATTAGATTTTCTTTTTTTGCCGCTTTTATTAAATAGCTTTTCGTTGTTACTATTCCATCACAGAGTTTTTTTTCAGCCAGATATTTTACACCTGCCCTGTCTCTGCCGATACCCTTTATTAAATCTATATGAAGAAATATCAATTTATTATGTTTTTTTGCCAGTCTCATAATCTCATCAAGTTGCATTATATTCCCATTTAATAAAAACAGAGCAAGAACATTTGATTTTACGGCTTCCTTTATTGATTCGTTTCCTCTAACCCCTGCAATTACAGGATAAGCTTTAAAATATTCTTTTAAATTTTTCATTAACTTGACCTCCCATTATATTAAATATACTATCTTATGTTTTTAGCTCTATATTTCTGGTAGCAACTATATCCACTCCAGTATCAAGTATATTCTTAATAATAGTTTCACCTATTTTTATAGGTGCTTCTACTATAGTATTAGCAATAACATTCATTGCTGGTAATAAATATTTTTTAGGAATTGCTTTTTCTGTTTTAACTGGCAGAAGAGGAAGTTCTCCGTTTTTTATTATTACTGTAGTTGGTAATATTCTGATAGGATTATAATATTCTCTTTTTGCATATTTTTTACCTTTTTCACAGGAATATCCGCTTATTTCTTTTATTTTTCCTTCATCCTCATCAATATTTATTCTACAACCCCGTGGACAGACAACACATATTAACATAGTTCTGGACAATTTAAGCACCCACCTTTAAACTAACTATTGAAATTTTTAATGTTCCCATATCTTTTTTTAATAATAAAGTCGGCAAATTAATTTTTATCATCTCTCCAGGTGTAACTATATCTTTTTTGAAGCTTAATAATCTTTTATTAACCTGATCTATATTAATTACTACATTCTCCAGGGGTTTTTCTGTTCTCATAAATATAGTTATCCTTTTTTGATCTTCTATTTTATATATAATATAATTAGGTACAATATAACTGACATTTTCACCTGCTTCAAGTTTTATCTTATTATCGCGCACTTTCCTTTTACCCTTTAAGTAAGTACTCACAGCTTTTCCTGCTATTTCAGCTTCTTTTGTTACCCAATCAACAAGGTCATGAACATGCAAAACATTTCCGGCAGCAAAAACCCCTTCGATATTCGTCTCTCTTACTTCATTTATAATTGGTCCAGAACTTACTGGATTTAATTTTATCCCCATATCTTTACTCAATTCATTTTCAGGGATTAAACCCACTGAAAGAAGTAAAGTATCACATTCAATCCTTTCTTCTGTGCCAGGGATTATTTGCAAATTTTCATCCACCCTTGCTACCCTTACTGCTTCAACCCTTTCTCTGCCTTCTATTCTGCTAATAGTATGATTGAGCTTTAATGGTATACCAAAATCATCCAGGCACTGGACTTTATTGCGTACAAGGCCACTGGAATAAGGCATTATTTCTAAAACAGCTTTCACATCTGCTCCTTCTAATTTCATTCTTCTCGCCATTATAAGTCCAATGTCACCTGAGCCCAGTATAATTACTTTTTTGCCAGGCATAAAACCTTCGATATTTGTATATCGTTGTGCAGTCCCCGCAGTAAATATCCCTGCAGGCCTTTCCCCGGGTATTTTAATATTTCCTCTTGTTCTTTCACGACATCCCATAGCTAAAATTATAGATTCAGCTTCAAGGACTATCAAACCATCCTCTTTATTTAAAGCAGTCACTTTTTTATCAGGACTAATATTTAATACCATTGTTTCTTTTTTTACTTCTATATTACTATTG
>CAZOON010000050.1:0-8884 GCA_964581445.1 uncultured Halanaerobiales bacterium
TTGTTACCTTAATTTCCATTCTACCGCGGTGACCCCTATAAATATTACAGGAAGTAGGCTCAGTAATCACCACAAACTCTGGCTTCACTTTGTCTTCATCAATAATATACTGCCAACAAAGCCCGTCACAGTCTTCTTCCTGAACTGTACCGGTAATAAGTAGTGTATAGTCATCTTCAAGTCCCAGGTCCTTAATTATTTTACCGGCATAGACCATGGAAGCCATACCGCCTTCCTGGTCACTACCCCCCCGTCCATAAATTATTTCATCATCTTCATAACCTTCAATAGGGTCCTTTTCCCAGAGTTCTCTATCGCCAACACCAACAGTATCGATATGGGCATCCATGGCAATTAAATGTTTTCCATGTCCAATGTAACCAAATATATTACCCATAGGATCAATTTCAACTTTATCAAAGCCTACCTTTTCCATTTCTTTCTTAATCCTATTGATTACATCCTTTTCCTCACAGCTTTCACTCGGAATAGCAATCATATCTCTTAAAAAATTGCTGATCTCTGGCCTATATTCCTCCGCTTTCTCTAATATCTTTGAAAAATTAAGCTCCATTTGCCATCCTTCCTTTCCTATTTATTCTTTTTATTATTCCTTACCTCATCAATGTAATTATAAATTGTATATCGGGATAAACTTAATTTATCTGTTTTGAAAAAATTCTTTTTATATTATGATAATTTTTGATAATTAAAAGTTTGGTGGAGTTATTGAAGATATAAACACCAGGTCTTCTTCACCTATACTCGTTAATTTATGAGGAATACTGGCCTTATAATAAATACTATCACCAGGCCCTAAATCATGAAAAACATCCCCCACCTGAATTCTCATCTTTCCATTAACAACCAGGGTACACTCTTCACCGGGATGAGAAAGGGGGGCTTCACAGGTAGAAGCCCCTGGCTCCAGTCTTGCCTCAATCATCTCCATCTGGTGATTTAAATCAGGGGAAATCAATTCAAATTTAAGATGAGATCCGGGAAACTGTAGACCTTTTCTTTCTTTAAATCTCACAACATCATTATGTTTCTCATTATCAACTAGAAAATAAAACATTGGAACATCAAGGGCCCTGGATATCTCCCTGAGTGCAGTGATTGAAGGCTCTGCCAGTCCTCTCTCAACCTGACTCAAATAACTGGAAGTCTTTCCTATCTCTTTAGCTAATTCTGCCAGACTCATAGCCTGAGATTTTCGCATTTTTCTAAGCTTCTTACCCAATTTTTCATTCTCTTTATTCTTCATTCTATTACACCTCTATGGTGAAAAATCGTTCCCAGTTTACTTATATCAGGTTCTACTTTTAACGGTTCACCAGCAGCCTTTATCGCATTTTTTACATCTTTCAAACCATTTCCAGTAATTACTACTGCAGCTGTTTCTTCTTTATTAATAAAACCTTCTTCAACCATCTTTTTCAAGCCTGCCAGGCCTGCAACCCCGGCAGGCTCTCCAAATATTCCAGTATTTTTTCCAAGTATCTTCATCATATCTAAAATACTATCATCTGACACATTTATCATCTCTCCGCCTGAATCTTTTACAGCATTAATGGCTTTTTGAAAGTTTCTCGGACTACCAACAGCAATACTATCAGCAAGTGTATCTTCACCTGTTACTTCCAGATCTTTACCTGTCTTAAATGATTTTGTAATTGGGGCACATCCTTCAGCCTGAACACCAAGTAATTTTGGTATTTTATCTATAAATCCAATCTCCTTTAAGTCATATAATCCCTTATAGGCACCAGCTATAGTACATCCATCCCCCACTGAGAAAACAAGCCAATCTGGTAATTGCCAGTTCAATTGTTCTGCCAGCTCCAGACTTACCGTCTTTTTGCCTTCAACAAGATAGGGATTTATAGCTGCATTTCTATTATACCAACCCCATTTTTTTATAGCATCATCAGAAAGATAATATGCTTCTTCATAGGAACCCTGAACAGATATTACTTCAGCACCATAGATTAAAAGTTGAGTTACCTTTCCAATAGGGGCCCTTTCAGGAACAAAAATAACAGCCCTCATCTTACCACCCATTGATGCAATATTACCTGCCAGAGAAGAAGCAGCATTACCGGTAGATGAGCAGGCCACAGTATTAGCTCCAGCTTCTTCTGCCTTAACAACAGCCATAGCTGATGCCCTGTCTTTAAGAGAACCAGTTGGATTCAAACCATCATCTTTAATAAATAATTTCTCCAGTCCAATTTCCCTGGCCATTGTCTTGCTGTCATAAACAGGGGTCCAGCCAACATTTAAATGAGGTTTCTCACTTCCCCTGTTAATAGGTAGTAATGGAGCATATCTCCAGATATTATAATTCCTGTTTGCAGCGAGTATTTCCTTAGACCAATTATTTTTTATTTTTTTATAATCATATATTACATCCAATACACCTTTATCACCACATTGCAAACAGGTATATTGCTCAGGCTCTGGAGAATAAGTTCTCCCACAATTAACGCATTTTAAATCCTTTACATATTTCATTGAAAATATCACCTTCTTTAGTCCATTTACTACAGTTCTTCCAGTAATCCAGTTTCTTTATTAAATCTTTTTATCAATTCATCAATAACATCTGCCTGATTATGAATAGCTCCCCAGTAATCTTTGTCATCATACCACTGGGCATTTAATTCCTCAAGCTCTTTACCCTGTTGCTCTATCCAGGTATAATATTTAAGGTTATGAATACGTTTTCTGGATTCATAAGTCATTTCCTCTACATAATCTGTTTTTATAGAGCATAAATTTCTATGATAATCAACCGCTGCATTTATTTTATCATAATTTCCAGCTTCAGCAAGCATTTCTGCTAATCTAGTTTCATATAATTCCATAGAATCTGTGAAAACAGTTAATACTATATCGTTTTCAGTCAATTCATAATATCTGGCAAATTTAATAGCACCAAGCATATTGGCAATACTGGAAATACCCATTAAAGGTAATCGAGAAATAATTTCGTCTGAAATCCCCTGTTCTTTTAAATATTCTTTACCTACCTGAGAATTAAATAATCTAACCAGATTCATAGAATCATTATCATCAATTCCAATCGCCATATCTGTATTTTTCACATTATGAATCCAGGGAATATGTTTATCTCCAATACCCTCTATCCTGTGGGCACCAAATCCATTACTTAAAATTGTGGGACATTGCAAGGCCTCAGCTACAGCAATTTTACTGGTAGGGAAAAGCTCTTTTAAATAATCTCCACAACCCATTGTTCCTGATGAGCCAGAAGTCAGAACAACACCGGCATAATTATCATTTGAACCCATAAGCTCATTAAGCACTTCTTCCATAGCATGACCGGTAACCTCATAATGCCAGAGATGATTACCAAATTCATCAAATTGATTAAATACAACCACATTATCCCTGGTCTCACGTAATTCCCAGCTTTTGTCAAATATCTCTTTTACATTACTTTCACTACCAGGTGTAGGGATAACTTCACCAGCTACATTTGATAACCAATCAAATCTCTCCTGACTCATGCCTTCAGGTAAAATGGCAATAGATTCGCAGGATAAGAGATCTGCATCATAAGCCCCTCCACGACAATAGTTACCAGTTGAAGGCCAGACTGCTTTTTGAGAAGTAGGGTCAAACTGACCGGTAGCAAGTCTAGGAGCCAGGCAACCATAAGTAGCCCCTACTTTATGCGACCCAGTTGGAAACCATTTGCCGACAAGAGCTATAATCCTGGCATCTACTCCTGTTAATTCTGATGGTAGCTCAATAAAATTAACACCATTATAAAGGCCACCATTTTTAACCGGTTCATTCTTCCAGCTTATGCGAAAAAGATTATAGGAATTAATATCCCAGAGACCAACATCCTTTAACTTGTTTTTAATCTTATCAGAGATCAATTCCGGGTTTTTCATTTCTGCAAATGTAGGCATAATAATATTCTTTTCCCGGGCCCTTTCTACTGTTCTTTTTAATTGTTTTTCATTAATATCTAAATTAATCATTTCTTTCCTCCTTATTTTAATGACATTTAATTATTATTATATATATTCAATTTAATTTAATAAAATCCTTTTTTATTATTAAAATATTTTATTTTTTTATTACCTTCCCCGGATGATTATTCAAATATTTCCCTTTTTTTACCTTTATTTTGCCATTAATAAAAACATATTCTAAACCTGAAGGAAAGCATTCTGGCTCTTCATAAGAAGAACAATCCTTAAAATTATCATTAAATACAAGTAAATCAGCATAATAACCCTCTTTAATATATCCCCTTTTAGAAAGTCTAAGTACTTCAGCAGGTTTTGAAGTCATTTTTTCAATAGCTTTTTCCATAGTCAATACTTTTTTCTCCCTAACATAAGTATTTATTATTCTGGGATATGTCCCATAAACCCTGGGATGAGCCTTACCACCAATTAATGAATCTGTGCCAAACATACCCCTTTCATTTTTCATAATTTTAATTAATTGTTCTTCTTGCATATAAAAATCAATCATCCTGACATTACCTTTTTCTTCGATAATCAAATCCATAGCTGTGTCGGCAGGGCTGGTATTTCTTTTTTTAGCAATTTCTTCTATATTCATACCAACAAACATCTTATTTTTTTCAGTTTCTACATCAATAACCCTGATATTATCCCATCCAACCAGGGCAGGGATATTATCCCAGGGTAAACCTTTTTTCATCTTTTCTTCCCCAGAAAAGATTTTTTTTATTCGTTCTCGTATCTTTTTATCCTGTAATTTCTGGATAGTATCATCTATACCATTTCCTTCTACCACAAATGGTGGGAAAACGGCTATTAATGTTGTACTACCTGCACAATAAGGATAATGATCAAAATCAAGCCCATTGTCTTCTATGAGTTTTAATGCACTATCTATTTTATCCCAGTTCTTTTCACCAATTGCCTTTAAATGTGAGATATGGAGTCTGCAATCCCTTTTTTCAGTGTAATTAATCATTTCTTTAATTGCATCCAGCAATTCATCACTTTCACTACGAAGATGAACGGCAATAATTCCTTTATAATCAGAAGCAACATCCAATACTGTCTCTATCTCCCTTTTATCAGAAAAAAGGGCAGGAATATAGATAAAACCAAAACTCAATCCAAAAATTCCGGCATTAAAAGCCTCTTCAGTAAATTTTTTTATTTGTCTGAGCTCATCGTCATTTAATTTACCAGACTTATCTTTTTTAACAGCATATCTTAATACACCATGACCTGTAAAAGGAATGATATTACTTTCCACACCGTTTTTTTCTAGAGAATCTAAAAATTCCGCAGTACTTTCCCAGTTCCACTCTATAGGAGGATTACCTAAAATTAAATTCTTTCTCCAACCCTCTTGCTTATCAATCGGCATAGGGGCAACCCCTACTCCACATTGACCAATTACTTCACTTGTAATCCCCTGCATTATTTTTGCTTTCATATCTCCAGGAATATAATTTGTTAAATCAACATGACTGTGCATATCAATAAAACCCGGGCTTAAATAAGAACCATTAACATCAATTATAGAATCAAAATGCTTATTTTCCTCTATATTACCAATCTTTTTTATAATATTATCTTCTATTAAAATATCACCCTGATAAGATTTTTCACCTGTGCCATCTATTATTATGCCATTTTTAAAAAGTGTAGTTTTCTTCACTTTTCACCATCTCCAGAAAGAAACTCCTTTAGTATAGCTATATAAGCACGATATACTTCTTTTATATCATCAATCTCTATATATTCATCCCTGACATGGGCAAGGTCCTCTCTTGATGGTCCAAATCCAAGTGTAGCTATTCCTCTTAAGCCAGCAGATTGACTACCATCTGTACAGAAAGAATAATGAGAAATCTCTCCTTCAAATCCATTTTCTTTGAGGGCCCTAAGTGCTTTTTGAACAAATGGGGCATCCTCTTTATAAGCCCAGCCCGGGAAAAATCTCCTGGCAGTTATTTTGCCACCTGTATAAGTATCAGCTTCCGCTTCAACTATATTTACTTCTGCTTTAAATTCCTTGTCTTGATTCTTTAATTTATCTATTATATCTTTTACAGGCTTTAATACTGTATCTTCTGTCTCTCCAGGTAACAACCTCCGATCAAAGGTAACTATACACTCTTCCGGGATAACTGATTGTCCGGGATAGGGTCGAGAAAGTATATCTGTTAACTCCATAATTGCCGGACCAAGAAATTTATCTGCAGGTAGTTTAATTTTTTCTATTTTCCGCAGTAAAATCATCATCTTTTTCACAGCATTTATGCCGGCCTCAGGATTAGAAGAATGAGCACTTTTGCCAGCTGTTTTTATTTGAATTTCTGCCCTTCCTCGCTGCCCAATACATAATTTAAGCCTACTGGATTCACCAATTATAACTAGTTCGGGGTTGAGTTGATCAAGGACATTCCCCTGGGCCACACCTTCAAATATTTCCTCATGTACAACTCCGGCAACAGCAATATTACCTTTTAAATTACTTTTCTCATTTTTTAAAGCAGCCCCTGCAAAAATCATAGACATCAAAGCAGATTTCATATCTGAGCTTCCACGACCATATATTTTACCATCTACAATATTACCACCAAAGGGGTCATGTTCCCAGAGCTCTGGATTTTCAACTCCAACTGTATCCATATGTCCCTGAAGTAATATAGTCTTCTCACCATCACCTTCAATAATACCTATTACATTACCCAGTTCATCTATCCAGGTCTTATCATAATTTAATTTATCCATAGTTTCTTTTATAAAACTTGCAACATTTTTTTCGTTACCAGATACACTATTAATACTGATTATTTCCTGACATTTTTTAATTAGTTTTTCATCCAATTTCACCAACCCCTTATTTTATTAAAATAAATAAAGTAATTATTATATTCTTAAAACATCTCCAGACAATTTATTTGTTCTATTACCTGTATCAAGTATTATTTCACCATTTATCATTACTTTCTCTATACCAATGGGAAAACGTCTGGGGTTTATAAAGGTTGATTTATCAATAATCTTATTCGCATCAAAAATTACAATATCAGCCTTTTTACCTTCCTTTAAAATTCCTCTATCTTTCAAATTAAACAGTTTAGCAGCTTTAAAAGTCATTTTATATATAGCTTCTTCCAGACTCAAAGCGCTTTCTTCTCTTACATATTTACCTAATACTCTTGGAAAAGCACCATAAACCCGCGGATGTGGTTTACCCTGTAACAAACCATCTGTGCAAAAATTTTGTTCTGGCCTTTGCATAAATCTAATTATATGCTCCTCTTTACCATAATAATCATACATACTTACTCCATTTTCTTCTTCCAGTAATAAATCTAAAGTAGAATTATAGGGGTTTTTGCCTTTTAATTTTGAAATTTCAAGCAGGTTTTTCCCGATTAATTCTTTATTTTTTTCCGTTTTAAGACTGGTAATGTAGATACCATCAAATCCAGCAAATTCTATAAAATTATCCCATCCAGGTATACCATTTTTTATATCATTAATTATTTTTTTTCTTATTTCTTTATCTTTGAGCCTAAATAATAACTTTTCTGTGCCACCCTCATGTGCCCAGGGAGGCAGAATTACTCCAAGCATGGTACTACCTGATACATAAGGATATTGATCAAAGGACACTTTAATTCCTTCACTTTGGGCCTCATTCAATAGTTCTTCAAGTTCATTTATTTTATTCCAATTTCTTTTCCCACATACTTTAAAATGAGAAAAATGTATCTTTACTCCACTTTCTTTAGCAACTTTGATTATTTCCTTCATAGACTCTATAATTGCATCAGCTTCACTTCTCTGGTGGACAACAAAGATTTTGTCATATTCAGCTACTACTTTACAGAGCTCAATTAATTCTTCTGTCTCAGCAAAGGCACAGGGCATAAAAATTAAACCACTTGATATACCAGCTACTCCTGCCTCTAAAGCCCTTCGTGTAATTTCTTTCATCTTATTCATTTCATAATTATCTGCTTTTCTATTATCAAGTCCCATCCCTTCCAATCTGATATTTCCATGTGGAAGCAGATATGCTATATTGGGACCTATACCCTGAGATTCAAGACGTTTTAGATATCCGGAGCTTGTCTTCCACTGCCAATCTAATTTATCATCAGCCACACCATCAAGACCTGCCAAATAATCTTTCCAGATATCAATATATTTAAAAGGAAGTGGAGCCACAGATAAGCCATCCTGGCCTAAAATTTCACTTGTAATCCCCTGTCTGATTTTCGGCTCTAAGTAAGGATCAGATAAAATTTTCAGGTCAGAATGACTGTGAGTATCAATAAAACCTGGAGAAACTACTTTCCCTTCAAGATCAATAATATTTTCAAAAATAATATTATTAAACTTTTTATCCTGTATATTTCCTATAGCAAAAATTTTTTCATCTTTTATTGCTATATCACCCTTAAAACGTGTTTTAGCACTACCATCAATTATTATGCCATTTTTCAATAATATACTGCCCATTTCAAACCCTCCTTTACAGCAATAAACATAAATTTATTTTACACAAAACCAAGAACTTTAGGTATAAACATGGCAACCATCGGGAAAAAGGTAATGACAAATAGGGCAATTACCTCCATTATAATAAATGGGAATATCTCTTTACTTACTTCTTCTATACTTTTATCAGTAATTCCACAAACCACAAATAAACTTGCACCTAATGGAGGTGTCATAAGTCCTATATTAAGAGCAACAACCATAATAATAGCAAAATGAAGTGGGTGTATTCCCAAATTAACTGCAACCGGATGCAAAATTGGTTCAAGAATTAATAGAGCAGCAGTTATATCCATAAACATACCAACAATTAGTAATAAAATATTTATTAA
>CAZOON010000051.1:0-8857 GCA_964581445.1 uncultured Halanaerobiales bacterium
AAAAGCTCCAATTGAAATCAAGAATCCAGAAAATTATTTCTCATTATTAGAAGATGCCTATGTTATTGTTGACCAGGAAAAACGTAAAGATATTATTGTTAAACAGATAAAAGCCATGGAAGGTGACCTGGGGAATGTAATTTTGGATGATGAACTCTTGGATGAAGTACTTAATATTTTAGAATATCCCACAGCTTTTTATGGAAGATTTGATGCAGACTACCTTGACTTGCCTGATGAGGTATTAATTACATCAATGGTAGAGCATCAAAAATATTTTCCGGTTACTGATAGTAAGGGTGGGCTGCTTCCCTTCTTTATCGGGGTTAGAGATGGAAGTGAAGAAAATATTGAAGAAGTTAGGCATGGGAATGAACTGGTTATCAGGGCCAGACTGGAAGATGCCCGTTTCTTTTTTACAGAAGATAGAAAAATTAAATTTTCAGTTAGAAATGAAAAATTAAAAAATGTAGTTTTTCAGGAAGAACTTGGAAGCATGTATGATAAGGTTGAGCGCATGAAAGAGATAATTAATAAAATTTCTAAAGAAGCAGAATTATCTGATGAAAAATTATCCAATCTTAAAAGGGCTGTATCCTTTTGTAAAAATGATTTGATTACTGAGATGGTAAATGAATTTCCAAAATTACAGGGTATTATGGGAAGAGAATATGTACTTTTAGAGAATGAAAATACGCAGGTTGCTTCAGCTATTGCCGAACATTATCTGCCGCGTTATTCAGGTGATAAGCTCCCTGAAAGTAAAGAGGGACAAATACTAAGTATTGTTGATAAAATTGATAATATAGCTGGGCATTTTAGTCTGGGTCTCATACCTTCAGGCTCAACAGACCCTTTTGCCTTAAGAAGACAGGCTTCAGGTATTGTATCAATTCTTGTTGAAAAAGATATAAAAATTAATTTATCCAGTTTAATATCTAAAAGTCTGGAAAGTCTGGATATAAGAGATGCAAAACTAGAGGATGAAATAAAAAGTTTTATTTTGCAAAGGATGCACAATTTTCTTGAAGAGAGAGGAATTAGATATGATGTTATAAATTCTGTTATTACTCTTGATAATGACGATTTATTTGATATTTATCTCAGGTCAAAAGCTATTATGGAGCTTAGAAAAGAAAACACTGAACTATTTATTAATTTATTCAGGGGACTTGTGCGGGCAAAAAATCTTGGCAGTAAACTAAAGGGAAATACAGTAATTGATTCAGATAAATTTGAAACTGATTATGAATCTGATTTATATGGATATTATTTAGAATATCAAAAAGAAATTCGAGAATGTTTTGCTAATAAAGAATATATACAGGGGCTTAAAATATTCGCTAATTTCAAGGAGCCAATCGACAATTTTCTTGACAATGTTATTGTTATGGTTGATGATGAAGAAATTAGAAATAATCGTTTATCATTATTGCGCCAAATTAGCAGTTTGCTGGAAAATGCATTAAATACTAATGAGATTGCTCTTGATTAAAATTGAGGTGAAAAAATGGTTCCAATAAAAGCAAAGGTTTATGTGGTTTCTGATTCTATTGGTAATACTGCGCAAAATGTCGTTGATGCAGCTGCCAGTCAATTTGATGCAGGTAATATAAGTATTGAAAGATATTCTTATGTAAAGACAATTCGCGGACTTAAAAATATTATTAATAAGGCAGAAAAAAATAATGCTATGATTGCCTATACGTTAATAAATCCTCAATTAAGACTTGAATTTGCAGAGCTTGCTAAAAATAAGGATATTCCAGTAGTTGATATAATGGGTCCTGTTATGAATAGTTTTGCAAAAATACTTGATAGCAAACCAAGACTTCAACCGGGCCTTGTTCACAGGCTTGACCAGGATTATTTTAAAAGGGTTGACGCCATGGAATTTACGGTAAAGTATGATGATAGGAATGATAAAAAGGGAATAGAGCTTGCTGATGTTGTTCTGGTCGGGGTTTCCCGGACATCTAAAACACCAATGTGTATTTATCTTTCTTATCGTGGTTATAAGGCAGCAAATGTACCGCTTGTACCAGAGGTTGAAATAGCACCTCTTTTATATGAAAATCCAGATAGTAAAGTCATAGGTTTGACAATAGATCCTTTATTATTGAATGAAATAAGACAGGAAAGGTTAAAATCTCTTGGTTTAAGCCCGGACTCACAATATGCATCTATAAAAAGGATTAATGAGGAATTAGAATATGCAGATAAGGTGATGCATGATATCGGTTGTCCGGTAATTGATGTTACTAATAAATCTATTGAGGAGTCTGCCAATGAAGTTATGATTTATTTATAATTACTGGAGGTGTATTAAAATGTTTAGCAGGGTCGATATGGAAAAAAGGGAGGAGAATATACTTTCCCCTTATGCCTGTTTGAGTAAAGATACTAAAGGTCGCCTTAATGAAGAGCTAGAATGTGATCTGCGAAGTGTTTTTCAGCATGACAGAGACCGAATTTTACATTCCAAGGCTTTTAGACGCCTGAAACATAAGACACAGGTTTTTATTGCTCCTGAGGGAGATCACTATCGTACCAGATTGACCCATACACTTGAAGTTTCTCAAATTGCAAGAACAATAGCAAGAGGATTGATATTAAATGAAGATTTAACTGAGGCAATAGCATTGGGGCATGACCTTGGTCACACACCTTTTGGTCATGCAGGTGAAGAAGTTTTTAAAAAGGTCAGTAATAATAAATTTAGTCATAATGTACATAGTTTGAGGGTTGTTGATAAACTTGAAATCAGGAGTGGTGGTAAAAAGGGTCTAAATCTTAGTTATGAGGTTAGAGATGGAATATT
Organism: uncultured Halanaerobiales bacterium; assembly: GCA_964581445.1. Lineage (GTDB taxonomy): Bacteria > Bacillota > Halanaerobiia > Halanaerobiales > CAZOON01 > CAZOON01. The sequence continues at coordinate 2,822 of CAZOON010000051.1, forward strand.
ACATCATACTGGTGATGGTAAGCCTTCTACTTTAGAAGGGAAGATAGTGAGAATAGCTGATAGAATAGCCTATATAAATCATGATATTGATGATTCTATAAGGGCAGGAATATTAGATATAGATGAATTACCAAAAGAAGCCCTGAATATCCTTGGTTATACACATTCTAAAAGGATTGATACAATGGTTAGAGATATTATTGTATCCAGTTATAAAAAGAATGATATAAAAAGGTCAAAGGATGTTAAGGAGGCTAGCTCTACTCTTAGAAGATTTTTATTTGATAATGTATATATTGGTTCCAGAGCTAAGACTGAAGAAGATAAGGCCCAGAGATTATTAGAAAATTTATTTTATTATTATCTTAAAAATATTAATGAAATCCCGGATAAATTTCGTAATATTGAAGAAGACACTGCATCTGAACAGATTGTAATTGACTATATTGCAGGTATGTCAGATAGATTTGCTATCAATAAAGGCAGGGAATTATATATTCCTTCACCATGGTATGCGACAGAAAATTGATTTTTTTGCAGGATTTTTGAGATTATTAGTGAATAAATGTTAAGTGAACAAATGTAAAAAGTATCTATGCAGGATTTTAAATTTTTATCACGAATTATAGTATTGGACAGATAATTATGAATGATAATTCTAATGATATTGTAGAAAAAATAAAAAATAATATTAATATAGTTGAGCTTATTTCTGATTATGTGCAATTAAAAAAATCAGGAAGAAATTATAAAGGGCTCTGTCCATTCCATCAAGAAAAAACTCCGTCATTTACAGTGAATCCGGAAAACCAGTATTTTCACTGTTTCGGTTGTGGTGCTGGTGGAGATGTATTTACTTTTCTGATGGATATTGAAAGTTTAACCTTTAAAGAAGCATTGAAAATCCTGGCTGAAAGGACTGGTGTTGAAATTCCGGCCCGTACAGCTTATGAGAAAAAGAGAATGAAAGAAAGGGAAAATTTATTTAAGATTAATAATCTTGCCGCTAAATTTTATAATTATATTTTACAGAATAATGAAAGTGCAGCAGAGGCAAGAGAATATCTAAATAAAAGAGCTTTTAATGAGGAAGATATTAAAAAATTTTTTCTTGGTTATGCACCTGATAACTGGGATGCTATAATTACATTTTTTAAGAAGAGAAAATATAGTAGTGAAAAAATTTTGCAGGCTGGTTTGGCTCTTAAGGCAAAAAACGGTAGATATTATGACCGTTTTAGAGGAAGATTGATTTTCCCAATAATGAATAGTCAGGGTGAAGTGCTAGCTTTTGGTGGTAGGATCATTTCAGATAAAGATTATTCATCACCAAAGTACTTAAATTCACCAGAAACTATAATTTATACTAAAGGCAAAATAATTTATGGCCTTAATTGGGCAAAAAAATATATCCAGGAAAAAGATGAAGCAATAATAATGGAGGGCTATACAGATGTTTTAACCGCACATAAAGCAGGAATAAATATTTCGCTTGCTTCACTGGGTACTGCTCTCACACCGGATCAAGCCAGACTTTTGAAAAGATATGTTTCAAATGTATATATAGCATATGATGCAGATACTGCTGGTGCCAGGGCAACTGTAAGGGGGCTTGACATCTTACAGGAGGCTGGTTTAAATGTGAATGTCATAAAATTACCTGAGGATTTAGACCCGGATGAATTAATCAGGAAGGAAGGATCCGAGAGTTTTCTGGATTTTAAAAAATCAGCAGTAAAGTTATTTGATTTTAAGGTTGATAAAATATTAGAGGGTAAAAATTTAGATGATACTGATGATAAGGTTGAAATTGTTAGAGAAATAGCTATTATTCTGTCAAAAATAAAAGATAGTTTAAAGAGAGAAGTTCATCTTAAAAAGATGGCGAAATTTTTGCAGATTGACCAGGAAATTTTATATAGAGAGGTCAAAAAGGCTGAGGGAAAAAAGGATAAAAATAATATTAATAGATATACTAAAAGTAATAATAAGACAAATAGTTCCAGTAGTATAATTGAATTAGAGGAGATTATTTTACAGATATTTATTACTCATTTTCATTTTAGGAATTATATAAAAGATATGATTAATACAAATTATTTCAGTGCAAATAATAGAAAATTAGCTGATTATTTATGGAGGAATTCCAAACTAAATATTGATATTATTCTTGATGAGCTTGAAGATAATAATATAAAAGAAAAGATCACAGGCCTGATGGTAAAAGCAGAGAGTGAGATTAGTAGTAGCAGGCTTGATAATATTATTGAAAAATTCACAGATGAATATAAGTACAGAGAAAAAATAAAGATATACAGGCAATTGAATAGTGCAATTGATTTGAATGAGTTAAATAGATTATTGGAAAGTTTTCAGGAACTTAACTGAAAACAAGGGAGAGGAGGGAATGTAAATGGCTAATAAAGATACTAACCCTGAAAAAATAGATGAAGTTAAAAAACTTGTTGATAAAGGTAAAAAAGATGGTAGATTAACATATGAAGAAATAATGAATGCTTTAGAAGAGGTTCAATTGAATTCTGATGAAATTGAAAAAATATATGATATCTTTCATGATATGGATATAGATATTGTAGATGAAGAAGAAGATTCAGAAGATGGAGATGGTGATTCTCTTGATCTTAGCATACCACAGGGGGTCGGTATTGATGATCCTGTAAGGATGTATCTTAAGGAGATCGGTAAGGTTGATTTGCTAACTGCTGAGGAAGAAGTTAAGCTTGCTAAAGGAATGGAGCGAGGAGAAGCAAGGGCAAAAAGACAGCTGGTTGAGGCTAATCTCAGGCTTGTTGTCAGTATAGCTAAAAAATATGTTGGCAGAGGTATGCTTTTTCTTGATCTTATTCAGGAAGGGAATATGGGCCTTATGAAGGCAGTGGAAAAATTTGATTATACTAAAGGTTATAAATTTAGCACATATGCCACATGGTGGATTAGACAGGCAATTACCAGGTCAATTGCTGATCAAGCTCGTACGATAAGAATACCCGTGCATATGGTGGAAACAATTAATAAATTAATCAGGGTTTCCAGACAACTTTTACAGGAAAAGGGTAGAGAGCCTACTCCTGAAGAAATTGGTGAAGAAATGGACTTGACTGCTGATAAGGTAAGAGAAATAATGAAAATTGCTCAGGAGCCAGTTTCTCTGGAAACGCCTATTGGAGAAGAGGAAGATAGTCATTTAGGAGATTTTATTGAAGATGAAGACGCTCCTGCCCCGGCTTCTGCTGCTTCTTATATGCTTTTAAAAGAACAACTTGATGATGTGCTTGATACATTAACTGATAGAGAAAAAAGAGTTCTTGAACTACGTTTTGGTATTGAAGATGGTAGACCGCGCACCCTGGAAGAAGTAGGGAAAGAATTTGGAGTAACAAGGGAAAGGATCAGACAGATTGAGGCCAAAGCTTTGAGAAAACTGCGCCATCCCAGTAGAAGTAAAAAATTAAAAGATTATCTTGATTAGTTGTAATTTAGAGTATAGTACTCTATAAAAGAGTTAATATGCAATAATCATAAATATATCTGTTTAAAGCTTATTGAATGGAATTGACCTGTGAGGGTTATTATCATATAATAAATCTTGCGTTACGAAATCTTTTCATAGGGCCCATAGCTCAGTTGGTCAGAGCAATCGGCTCATAACCGATTGGTCCTAGGTTCGAATCCTAGTGGGCCCACCATTATGAACTTTACCTTGTTCTAATAAATGAGCAAGGTTTTTTAATTTAAATGGAGGGAAAAGTATGACTACTATTCAGAATATAATTTCATTAGTAACTGAGCTTGCTCCCCAAAAATATGCCTATGATTGGGATAATGTTGGACTTCAAATGGGGAAATTTAATCAGAAGGTTAAACGAGTTTTATTAACTTTAGATATAAATGGAAAAGTTCTTGCAGAGGCATTGGAAAAAAATTGTGAATTGATTATTTCTCATCATCCTCTTATTTTTAAGGGGATTAATTCTATACATGACCAGACTGAAACTGGCAGGATATTATTAAAGGCAGCAAAAAATAATATTAGTATTTTTTCTGCTCATACTAATATGGATGTAGCCCCTGGGGGATTGAATGATTATCTTGCTAAATTATTGAATATTGAAGTTTTAAATGTACTTGAAGCAAATGATGAAATAAAAGGCAATCAAATCTCCAAAAAAGAGAAAGTTATTGGGGTGGGAAGAATTGGTAATTTGGATAAAAAGATTATTTTAAAAGAATATCTTGAGTTAATAAAGAAAAAATTAAATATAAAACATTTAAAATATCATGGTGATAAGAATAAAATAATCAAAAAAATTGCTGTTTGTAACGGCTCAGGTGCAGATTTTATTAAAAATGCCCATTATTCTGGTGCTGACCTTTATATTACGAGTGATGTTAAATATCATGAGGCTCAATTAGCAGAAGAGTTTAATTTAGCCTTAGTAGATGCAGGGCATTATGAAACAGAAATTATTTTTAGAGATTTGATTTACTCATATTTAAAGGAAAAAGCAGAGAAGAAAAAATTTGATATCAATTTATATAAATCGACTATAAATACAAACCCCTGGAATTATCTATAACTGGACTGAGGGTTGACATGAAAAGGGTCTGATGTTATACTAGCTTATGAAATAAAAATGTTATAAGTTAACCGGATGGTTGCAGCTTTTAGGCTGAGGAAAGTCCGAGCTCCATAGGGCAGGATGCTGGGTAACCCCCAGTGGAGGTGACTCCCAGGAAAGTGCCACAGAAATAAACCGCCTCAGGGCAAGGGTGAAACGGTGAGGTAAAAGCTCACCAGTATTCAAGTGATTGAATAGCTAGGCAAACCCCATCCGGAGCAAGTCTGAATAGGGAGATATAGAGTTGTCCGCTCATTCTCCGGGTAATGACGCTAAAGATATCAGGTAACTGATATCTTAGATAGATGACCATCTAAAACAGAACTCGGCTTATAGGTTAACTTATAACTAGATATTTTTGATTACCTTATAATATTTACTATGATCATAAATACAAAATATTGTATTATTTTCCGTAAAATTAAATATAATATAAATAATATAAAAAATGAGGTGTTAAAATGGAAAAAGCAAATATCCTTGAGGCAATAAATAATCTGGATTCTGCCTTAAATAAGGCCAAAAACTTTGATTTTGAAAATGTTGATCTCAGTGAAAGGGTACTTGACAATAGGATTATAACACTTGAGGGATATCTTCGTTTTCTTGAGATAGAAGGCATACCTAAAATGGAATCAATAGTAGATACTGCAATAGAAGGTGATAAATGATGACAGACCAAATATATTATCAGGTGCAATATCCCCTGAAGAAAGCTATTAATGAAATAAAAAAAATTGAGTTAGAAGATAATGTAGAAAAATTAACAGAAGATGAAAAAATTGAGATAAAGGAATTTTTACAACACTGGCATTTAGAAGGGAAGTTAGATTTAAAGAAATTAATTTCAAGATTAAGAAAGGTGCAGTAGATTCTTTGCCATGGTTAGTACCATGGCTTTTTCTATGGATACATATGATTGAAATGCTCTTTAAAATGTGTTAAAATTATTTTGAGAAAAGTTATGGTAAAGGGGGTTAAAAATATGGCTGGACATTCGAAATGGGCTAATATAAAACATAAAAAGTCAAAAGAAGATAAAAGAAGGGGAAAATTATTCTCCAAATTAAGTAAAAAAATTTCTGTAGCTGCAAAAGAAGGCGGAGGAGATCCCGAGATGAATGCGGATCTTAGAATGGCAATTCAAAAGGCAAAAGATAATAATATGCCTAATGATAATATTGATAGAGCAATAAAGCGTGGTACAGGTGATCTGGAAGGTGTACATTATGAGAAATTTGTTTATGAGGGTTATGGACCTGCAGGTGTTGCTCTTTATTTAGATATTATGAGTGATAATAGAAATAGAACTGCTTCAGAAATTAGACATATTCTTTCTTCACATGGAGACAATCTAGGTGAAGCTGGTTGAGTATCATGGATGTTTGAAAGAAAA
>CAZOON010000052.1:0-8851 GCA_964581445.1 uncultured Halanaerobiales bacterium
CCTCTGGCACCTTCTCCAATAAGCCTGGCACCTTCTCTAATATTTATTTTGTCATCAACATAACCCTTAATTTTGGAAACCATTTCAATTGTTGCATTAGCTTTAACTTCAGAATCATAATCCACATTAAAGTTACCTGCACGTCCCTTTAAAAGACTGAAGACAGTTTTGAGATTACTATCTTCTTCAAGTTTAATATCTGATTTGGCATTTACTGTAACCCCACCATCTTCACCATGAAAATGATTCTCTCGATAAATATAGCTACTACCTTTTCCAATATAAATATCTGCTAACATTTCATGCACAACTTTTATGGCATTAGGGAAAACACAATCAGACATTATTTCTACAGAAGCATTATCTTCAATCTCTATATCCATATCAATCTTTTGCTTACCTTCCTTAGGTAAAACGCCAAAACACATATGAACAGGTTTTTCTATTTTATATCCTTCCCTAACCCTGACTTTAACAGCAACATTACCCTCTGCTACCCTTTTAGCATCAACTTCCAGACCTTCAACCATGTGTTGACCCAGAACCTTATCTCTTTCTAAAACAATATGAGCGACATCACTATCAGAGAAAACATCCTTTCCTCCAGCCTCTTTATAGGCATCAACCATCATTTTATAATCATTCAACGATATTCACCTCCGGATGCAGGGTATAATCATCATCCTCACAACCCAGACATTCATATTTAAAATATTTACTTATTTCTTCGGGATCTCCTTTTTTGATTATCCTTCCATTACAAATCAATGCTGCCCTATCAACTAATTCCAGCATTTCTTCAGAATGTGTAATTAAAAATACCCCGGTTTTATTTATCTTAAAATCACTAATTACATTAGCAATACTATTTAAAGCAATTACATCAACACCTGAATCAGGCTCATCTAAAATTACAAATTCAGGGTCCATTAATAATATCGATGCTAACTCTATTCTTTTTCTTTCTCCACCACTTAAGGTATCATCAATATTGCGGTCAAGATATTTAGATGGAACAATTGCAACTTCATTTAATGCCCATTCCAGTTTTTCTTCACTTATCTCCACATTACGACTTTGCAAGCCCAGAGATAAAAATTTTCTTACACTTACCCCTTCAAAACGGGCCGGCTCCTGCCAGGCAAGAGTAATACCCTTCCTCGCCCTTTCATCTACAGGCATATTGGTGATATCATCACCTTTAAAGTAAACCTTTCCTCTATCCGGAATATAGTTTTTTAAACCCATAATTGTATAGGCCATTGAGGATTTTCCACAACCATTAGGCCCGATAAAGGCATAAACCTCACCAGGATTAATATCAAAGGATATATTCTGCAATATATTCGTTTTTCCTATCTTTAGACTAAGATTCTCTATTTTTAATAATTCATTATTCATGATTATTTCCCCCCTTTGATAAAACTTAAACATTTTATTTAATTATATTATAAAATATATTGATGGTCAATTATGTATAATCCTATACAATAATATAAATACATAATTATTTTTTAATTTTGATTTATTATGAAGGAAAAACTATTAATATCCAGAAACTATATAATTATATAACGAGGTGAAAAAGATGAGATATTATACAAAATTATGTAAAATATTAATATTACTTAGTTTTTTTATAATATTTTTTGCTGATATAGCGTATTGCAATGAAATATTAAAAATTGGTACATATCCCAATAACCCAATTATTTTTGAAAACGCTGAAGGCAAAATAGATGGTTTTTTTATTGATATTATTAATCATATTGCCAGTAAAGAAGGCTGGAAACTTGAATATATCCATAATACCTGGGAAAAAAATCTTGAATTATTAAAAAATAAAGAACTGGATTTACTTTTAGGCATAGCCTACACAGAAAAAAGGGATCTTTATTATGATTATCCAGAAGAAGGTATAATATTAACCTGGGGCCAAATTTTCACCAGTAAAGAAAATGAAATTCAGTCCATCCTTGACCTTCATAATAAAGATATTGGAGTATTAAAAAATGATATTTATTACATTGGTGATGTTGGACTTAAAATCCTGGCAGATAAATTTAAGATAAATACCAACTTTATTGGATTTGATAATTATAATGTAATATTGGAAAAAATTGAAAATAAAGAAATTAATGCTGGTTTAATACCAAGACTGTACGGTATAAGCCGCTCTCAGGAATATAATGTAAAAAAATGCCCGGTGGTTATTAATCCAATAGAACTAACAGCAGCAACACCAGAAAATCATAAGCCCTATCTCTTAAAAGCACTGGACAGACATCTTAAAGAATTAAAAAATGACGAATCATCATATTATTATCAAAGACTGGAATACTGGACCTCAAGATATGAAAAACCGGAAATGCCTTTTATACTTAAAGTAGCTTTAATTTTAGTTTATATAACCTTTTTATTATTTATCTTCATATTCTTTATTATAAGAAAACAGGTTCTGGTCAAAACAAAAAAATTAAGGAAAAATGAAAAACTTCTAGAAAAAAATAAACAAAAGATTACAGAATTACATCAAGTTGCACTAAAAATGGAAAAAGCAAATTCAAGCTCTGAAATATATAATTTAATTGTAGAAACAGCAAAAAAAATACTTGATCTCGATCTCTGTACCTTTAGTATTAATGAAAACAAAGAATTAAAAACAGTTGCCATTAATTCAAATTCCAGTAGTATTAGAATTGACACACCCGGGGCTAGCAATATTAAAAAAATAAATCAGGAATATAAAAGCAAATATTCATTTCCTGTAGAAAATATAGGAGTCTTGCAAATATATTCTAATAAAAATAAATTTAATTTTAATGATGAAGAACAAAAATTAATTCATCTTCTCTTATCTCACACCATATCTGCTCTCCAGAGACTCAGGGCAGAAGAAAAAATTAAATACATAAGTTTTCATGATAGACTTACAGAAATATATAATAGAGAATACCTTGATGAACAATTAAATCGCCTGGATAGTAGTCGACAATTACCCCTGAGTGTTATTATGGGAGACCTTAATGGCCTAAAATTAATAAATGACGCCTTTGGCCACCATAAAGGTGATGAATTATTAAAATTAGTAGCTGCTATTTTAAAAGATGTGACAAGACAGGAAGATATTATTGGGCGCTGGGGTGGAGATGAATTTTTAATAATTTTACCTAAAACCAGTGAAGCTAAATGTCAAAGAATTATAGCAAGAATAAAAGAAAACTTTAAAAATAAAGAATGGGAAGTCCCCATATCTATTGCCCTGGGCACGGCCAGCAAAACTAATACTCATCAAGATATAGATGAAGTTATTAAAGAAGCTGATGACAGGATGTATAATAATAAAATGAAACAGGGACAGGAAGTCAAGGCCTCTATGATTAAATCCTTAATTATTAATCTTAAAAACAAAAAATATGATACACACAAACACTGTGAAGAGGTAACTAAACTTTCTCATAAATTTGGGAAAAAATTAAATCTGGATAATGAAAAAATAAAGGAATTGATTTTATCAAGCAGCCTTCATGATATAGGATTGCTTTGTATACCTGATAAAATACTTAGAAAAAAATCTGAGTTAAATAATGATGAATGGGAAAAGGCAAAAACTCATCCTGAAATAGGTTATCGTATTGCAAGGGCCTCTGATAAATATACCCATATTGCAGAAAACATTCTCTACCATCATGAAAATTGGGATGGAAGTGGTTACCCCTCCGGTTTAAAAAATACTGAAATACCATTATTCTCAAGGATTATTCGTATTGTTGATGCCTATAACAGCATGGTAAATAAAGAAATATACAGGGAAAAACTCAGTCCCGCAAAAGCTATCGAAGAATTAAAGAAAAATGCAGGTACAGAATTTGATCCTGAATTGGTGAATATATTTATAAATCAGGTCTATCCTGAGTTAAAATGTTAAAATTATATTAATTTTATACAGGGGGTTAATATGGATTTAAAGAAAAAGCAAACACTTTCCTGGGTTTTATATGACTGGGCAAATTCTGCCTTTGCAACCACAATACTTTCAGCTGTCCTTCCTATTTTTTACAAAGATGTAGCAGCAAATAATATCCCCAGTCACCTTGCTACTTCATACTGGGGATATACTCAGACTATAGCTATGTTGATTATCGCTATTAGCTCTCCTATACTGGGAGCAATTGCAGATTATTCTAATTCCAGGAAATTTTTCTTGAAATTTTTTATCATCACAGGTATAACTGGTACAGGATTATTATATTTTATTAGTAATGGTGATTATATCCTCGCTTCCTTATTTTTTGTTTTTGGGAGTATTGGTTTTTCTGGTGCTAATGTCTTTTATGATTCTTTTTTGCCGGATATATCCAGTGAAAAAAATATAGATTTTATATCATCACTCGGTTATGCAGGTGGTTACCTGGGTGGCGGATTATTACTTATGATTAATCTAATTATGATTACTAAACCAGAATTACTGGGATTAAAAAATTCTCTCATCGCTACCAGACTATCATTTCTCACTGTTTCTATATGGTGGATTATATTCTCCCTTCCTGCCTTTAAATATCTTCCAGAAAACGGGCTAAACAAAAAAATAAATATGAAAAAATATACAAAAATTGGTTTTCTTCGTGTAACACGCACCTTTAAAAACATACGAAAATATAAAGAATTATGGAAATTTCTTTTAGCCTTCTGGTTTTATAATGATGGGATTGGAACAATAATAAGAATGGCCACAATCTATGGAAGAGAAGTAGGTATTGGTCAATCTGACCTTATAGGGGCACTTTTATTGACTCAATTTATTGGTATTCCATTCTCTATCCTTTTTGGTAAAATCGGAGAAAAAATTGGGGCAAAAAAAGGAATTTTTATAGCCCTCACAGTATATTTATTGATAACAATCAGAGGCTATTATTTACAAACTGCCCTTGATTTTTGGTTACTGGCTGGTACTGTAGGCCTTGTCCAGGGAGGTGCCCAGGCATTGAGCCGTTCTTTATATGGGGCAATGATACCCAGAAATAAATCAGCTGAATTTTTTGGTTTTTTTGGAATATCCAGCAAATTCGCAGCTATTACCGGCCCATTTGTTTTTGCCTTTGTCGGCCAATTAACAGGGTCCAGTAGATTAGGAATAATAAGTGTAGGCTCATTTTTTATCATCGGCATGATTTTACTAAGTCAGGTTAATATAGAAAAAGGTAAAAAAGAGGCGAATCAGTCATAAGCCCTCTTCATAAATAATTTTTAACGATTATATTACTGAAAAAATGGAGAAAAATCTATTTTCTATTCCATTTTTATCAATAATATAATCTAAATTATTTAAATTCATCGTGGCTTATGACTGATTCTTACGTTAAAATATTCTATCTTCTGTGAGTTCTTCTACTTCTTTTGCCAGTGATTCTCCTTCTCTTAGAAGACCTCTGGAGGCATCAAGCAAGAGTTGAGCGGTTGTTTCATCCTTAAGTGAGGAAACATTAATCTTCACATTATAATTTCCTCCCTTTATTGCAGCAAGACCCATTAAGGCCGCCACACCTGCATCTGATGCAGCATTGGGATTGCCTTTTTCAGCAACATCTCTGACAATATTTAAAAGCTTTACTCCCAATCTCATAGTATCAATCGGAATTAGACTCGCTTCACGTAAAGCCGACTGAATTTTGGCATTACGTAAGTCTTCCTCTGCATCACTTTCTTTGGGTAGACGGTAGGCATCCATCACAGTGTTAAAACTTTCTGCATCACGGTCAATAAGTTCAAGACCTTCTTTCTGCAATTTTTCTAATTCATCACCATATTTATCAAGCTCTGCATTATCTGTTAAATTAACAACCATCTTAATAAGGCTAGCACTAAGAGCAGTGCTTAAGCCGGCGACACTTCCCCCACCAGGAGTTGGGGCATCACTTGCAAGAACTTCATTAAATTCTTTTAGTGTATTATCAGCAAAATTCATTTAAATCACCTCTTTTTATAAAATTGTATAATTAATCCTGATAATTTTCAAGAACATTATTAATTAAATCATCATCTGCTACATAGGGTAAAGTTATATGACCAAGGGCCTGTTTTTCTCGATTCCATTCACCTGCTGTTTCCATGGCATTTTCATTTCTGGCCCAGGCCCTGCGGGCTATTCCGCCATTTACATCCCAATCCAGAGCAGACTTAATAACCTCATCAACACGCTTACTGCCATCAAGAACAAGACCAAAGCCACCATTAAAGGCCTTACCGATACCAACTCCTCCACCATTACTTTCTACAACCATTGACATACCACGAGCAGCATTACCAGCAAAGCCATGAATGGCCATTTCCGCCATAATATTACTACCATCTTTAATATTAGCAGTCTCTCTAAATGGAGAATCAGTACCACCGGTATCATGATGATCTCTGCCAAGCATAACTGGACCAATCTCTCCATTTCTAACCATTTCATTAAATTTCAGGGCAATATTGACCCTCCCCGCACCATCTGCATAAAGTATCCGTGCCTTTGAGCCAACAACCAGTTTATTTTTACCAGCATCTTTTATCCAGTGATAATTATCTCTATCCTGAGCCCTTCGAGCTGGATTAATACAATCCATAGCAGCTTTATCTGTTTTTGCAAGGTCTTCATCTTTACCGCTCAGGCAAACCCAGCGGAATGGTCCATATCCATAATCAAAACAGATTGGTCCCATAATATTCTCTACATAAGATGGAAAGATAAAACCCTCACTTGTATCCTTACCATTTTTTGCAATCTCAGTAACACCAGCATCAAATACAGCCTTCATAAAACTATTACCATAATCCCAGAAATAGGCCCCTTTATCATCAACAAGTCTTTTAATCAAATTATAATGTTTTTCCAGACTTTTATCGACTTCATTCTTAAAACCCATTGGATTTTTACTAAGTAAATCTCTTCCCTCTTTAAAACTCATACCAGCCGGTGTATAACCTCCAGAATAAACTGCATGACAGGAGGTTTGATCTGATAATAACTCTACATTAATATTATTTTCCAGGGTATATTCCAATAAATCAACTATATTACCGTGATAAGCTATTGAAACAGCTTCCTTTTTCTTTTTATATTCTTCCACCCATTTAAATATCTCATCTAAATTATCTGAAACTTTACTTACCCAGCCCTGCTCGTGACGGGTTTCTATCCTTGAGCTATCAACCTCTGCTATAACACCAATACCTCCGGCAATTTCGACTGCCTTGGCCTGGGCCCCACTCATACCTCCAAGCCCTGAACTAATATAAAGATGAGCACTTAAATCTTCAGCATCAGGAATATCTAAGAACATACGACCAGCATTTAATAAAGTAAGATATGTCCCATGTACAATACCCTGAGGACCTATATACATCCAGCCACCTGCAGTCATCTGACCATAATTGGCAACCCCCATAGCGGCTGCTTTGTTAAACCATTCCTCATTATCAAAAATTCCTACCATAAGGGCATTAGTTGAAATTACTCTTGGGCTTTCAGGCCTGGAAGGAAAAAGCCCCAGTGGATGCCCGGATTGTACAACAAGGGTCTGGTCTTCAGTCATAATCTCCAGATATTTCTTAATTAATCTATACTGCATCCAGTTCTGACAGACCTGGCCTGATTCCCCATAAGTAACAAGTTCATAAGGATAAAGGGCTACATCAAAATTTAGATTATTATCAATCATCACCTGAATAGCTTTGCCCTCAACTGTTTTCCCCTTATATTCATTAATAGCTTTAGCCTTAATCTCCCCTTCTGGACGATATCTGTAACCATAGATTCTTCCTCTTGTCATTAGTTCTTCAAAAAATTCCGGGGCAAGTTTTTCATGCAACTTTTCCGGTATATAACGCAGGGCATTTTTAAGGGCAATTTTAATCTGTTTTTCACTCAAATTTAAACTCCTCTTTGGTGCCCTCCTTATATCATCCCTGAATTCTGTTTTTTCCGGTAATTCATCCGGAACTTTAATCCTCATAAAATCTGAACTATCATAAGACATTAGTAATAACCTCCTCATAAAAATTGTTGATTATTTGACATTAATAAATTTTTCCATTGTTTTAATCTCATACGGGGCCCCAATATCTTTAAATATTTCAAGGGCTTCCCGGGCATATTTTGTACTATCATTTTTTATTAGATTAAGAAAAACATTATTTGTTACTTCTTTCTTCTCTATTTTATCTGCAATAAATGATTTAATCCTGAGCAAAATACCATGCCAGTATCTTTTATAATGTTTATTCAATATATCTTCTGCTTTTTTTAAATATTCCCGGGCCTGGACAAATTGATTTTTTTCAAGATTAATCAATGATAGATAACCATAAGCTATACTGACATATCCCCAGATTGTATTTAGTTTGCTAAAAATCTCTACTGCACGCATAAAGTCTTTTTCAGCATTTTCAAGGTTATTTAATTCATAATAAACCTGACCAGCATTAATATAAAATACACCAAGTCCACAATGTATATTTTTAGCCTCACACAAGCCTATCGACCTTTCATAATAAGTCAGGGCTTCATTAAATTTACTGCTAATCCTTCTTATTTCACCAAGATAATTATAGATTGCAGCAACCCCAAGGGTATATTTTTTACTGTCGCTCTCAATATTTTCAAATTCATTAAGTGCTTGATTTAAATGTTTCTCTGACTCAACAAAATCCTTTTTATAAAGGCTGGCAATGCCTTTAAATCTTAAGGCAATACCTTTCTTAAGCCTGTTTTCTTCCAATTCAGCAAGTTTATACATATTTTCACCACTGGAGCTAATTAACTCTATCTCTTCTGTTTGAATAGCAAGACCGGCCATCTGTTGATAGGCCT